>JBIOGX010000051.1:0-10876 GCA_044448445.1 Chitinophagales bacterium | reverse complement strand
TTACTATACTAATAAAATTCCAATAGTTGAACAATGCAATGCGATTGGCTGCGATAATATTGTGGCTATTTTTTTCTCTTACCGGTAATATACAAGCACAGAATCATGCTGTACCAATAATAATTACAGATACTACTTCCGGTAAAACAGTAAAAACAATCTGTACTCAAATCAATTGTAATGATCAACTTGATCTTATAGACGTTGGCAGCAATATTATACACAAAGGGAAGGGAAAACGCATAGACACCGGAGAAATAAAGTCTGAAAAACTCCGTATATCAGTAGTGCCGGCAGCAGGATACACCTTGCAGACAGGTTTTGCAGGTATTGTTGCAGGCAATGCAGCATTTTATACCGATACGAGCGCTAATGCATCTGCCATACTCACCAGTTTTACCTATACAGTGCGTAGCCAGATAATAGTGCCATTTCAAGCCAGCATATACACAAAGGAGAATAAGTATGCTATAGTGGTTGATTGGCGTTACCTCTATTTCCCTTCTTATACTTATGGATTAGGGGGTTATACGTCTTTAAGTGATGGGTACCTGATCGACTATTCCTGTATTCGCCTGCACCAGACAGTACTCAGGAAAGTTACGGAAAGCATGTATTTGGGGCTGGGGTATAATATGGATTACTTCTTCGACATAGAGGAGCTGGATCCCCCGGGAAATAAAGTAACGGATTTTGAAAGATACGGATTCAATAGAACCGAGTTTGCATCAGGGTTTACTTTCAATTATTTATATGATACAAGAACAAATCCCATTAACCCGGAAAGAGGAAGTTTTGTGAATATTACTTACCGGCCTAATCTCACTATTTTTGGAAATACCGCTACCTGGCGTTCGCTGGTGGTGGATTTGCGTAAATATTTCAAATTTTCGCAAAACTCTGATAATGTGCTTGCATTCTGGAGTTATGAATGGTTTACCGTAAGCGGCAAACCTCCCTACCTGATGATGCCTAATACAGGCGGCGACCCATACAGCAATACAGGCAGGGGGTATATTCAGGGAAGGTACAGGGGCAACAATATGGCCTACCTGGAAGGCGAATATCGTTTTGCAATATCACACAATGGCTTGCTCGGAGGTGTTGTTTTTGCAAATGCGGAATCGTTTACAGAACAAGTGTCAAATAAATTTGAAACAATAGAGCCGGGCTGGGGTGCAGGGATCAGGCTAAAGTTCAATAAATTTTCCAGGACCAATGTTGCGCTTGACTATGGTTTTGGTATAGGAGGTTCAGGCGGGGTATTCGTGAATGTGGGAGAAGTGTTTTAATAATTACTCAATGACTCAATGATAATGTGATGGAATGTAGGTGGTAAAATGAGAAAATTTGCTGAATAATGCTACTTTAGAACAATGGAAGATATTCAGCGTTTAAAAAAATTGCTTAACGCCAGGGTTGCACTATACAACCGGCCTTCTTTCATAGAAAAAGACCCTGTTTGCATACCTCATTCTTTCCATAAAAAACAGGATGTGGAAATATCAGGCTTATTTGCTGCGGTACTTGCCTGGGGCAACCGTACCACTATCATAAATAATAGCAGGAAGCTGGTGGAACTAATGGATAATAAACCTCATGATTTTATCCTGCATCATAAGGAGACTGACTTAAAGTCTTTCGTTCATTTTGCGCACCGCACTTTTAATGCAACAGACCTGCTTTATTTTATTTCGTTCCTGCAATATCATTACCGCCAATATAATTCTCTTGAAGATGCGTTTGTGCCGGGTAAGAGCTATAATGAAGAAACCGTAGAGCAGGCGCTTATTCATTTTCACAATTATTTTTTTTCAATTGAACATCCCGAACGCACGCGCAAACACATAGCCACACCTGAACGCAACTCAGCCTGCAAACGGCTGAATATGTACCTGCGCTGGATGGTGCGCAAGGATACAAAAGGAGTGGATTTCGGTATCTGGAAAAAGATAAAGCCTTACCAGTTAATATGCCCGCTTGATGTGCATGTGGCGCGGGTTGCAGAACGGCTGGGGTTATTGGGCAATATTAAATCAAACTGGGCCAATGCGTTGCATCTTACCAGGCAGTTAAGGGAATTGAACCCCGATGACCCCGTGGTATATGATTATGCGTTGTTCGGATTGGGGATGGCGGAGCGTTTTTGATTCTAATGCTGCAAACTTATTAAACGCTTTTACCTATTTTTGCCACCATTATGGCAAACGATAATAAGCTACAAAATTTAATAGGGCATTGCAAGGAGTATGGTTTTGTCTTTCAATCAAGCGAGATATATGACGGGCTGAGCGCTGTATATGACTATGGCCAGTATGGTGCGGAACTGAAAAGAAATATCAGGGACTACTGGTGGAGAAGCATGACACAGATGCAGGAAAACATAGTAGGTATTGACGCCGCTATCTTCATGCACCCTACAGTATGGAAGGCGAGCGGGCATGTGGATAATTTCAGCGACCCGATGATAGATAACAAGGATAGCCAGAAACGTTATAGGGTAGATCATCTGATTGAGGGTTTTGCAGAAACTTTAGATAAAGAGAAAGCTGAAAACATCTTGCAGCAAATGGACCGGTTGCTTGCCACCGATGATTTTAATGGATTGAAACAACTCATTTACGATAATAAAATAGCCTGCGCCATAAGTGGCACCTGCAACTGGACGGATGTACGCCAGTTCAACCTGATGTTCTCCACCGAGATAGGCTCTGTGGCTGAAGAAGCGAATGTTATCTACCTGCGTCCGGAAACAGCGCAGGGTATCTTTGTGAACTTCCTGAATGTACAGAAATCTGGCCGCATGAAAATTCCCTTCGGTATTGCACAAACCGGTAAGGCTTTCAGGAACGAGATTGTAGCGCGTGGTTTCATATTTCGTATGCGGGAGTTTGAGCAGATGGAGATGCAGTTCTTCATTAAACCCGGCACACAAAAAGAATGGTATGAACACTGGAAAGAGACCCGCATGAAATGGCACCTGACCCTGGGCATACCACAGGACAGGTACCGCTTTCACGACCATGTAAAGCTGGCGCACTATGCAGATGCAGCCTGCGATATAGAATATGATTTCCCGATGGGCTTTAAGGAAGTGGAAGGCATACACAGCCGAACAGACTTTGACCTGAAAAACCACCAACAATACAGCGGCAAGAAACTTACTTATTTTGATACCGATATTAACCAGCATTACATTCCTTATGTAGTAGAGACCTCAATAGGCCTTGACCGAACTGTGATGATGGTACTCAGTGAAGCATACAAAGAGGAAGACCTGAGTACGGCAGAAAAGCAGGATAGCCGGGTAGTGCTCAGTTTTCATCCCATGCTGGCGCCCATAAAATTAGCCGTATTACCACTGACAAAAAAGGATGGCTTACCTGAAATAGCCCGTGAGCTTATAGACCAATGCAAGCCACATTTCAAATGCTTCTATGAGGAGAAAGACAGTATCGGCAAGCGTTACCGCCGGCAGGATGCTATCGGTACCCCATTCTGTATCACCATAGACCACCAGACTAAAGAAGACCAGACCGTTACCATTCGCCACAGAGATAGCATGTTGCAAGAAAGAATATCATTAACGAGTGTAAAAGAATTAGTGCTGGAGAAGATAAAGATGTTTTCTTAATGGAACCTGCCTACCGGCAGGCAGGTTTGGATTGTTACGGAGGTTTTGTTTTCAATATGGCAGATAATATATTACAAGAAGCAGCAATCGCATTACAAAACGACTGGGATCTGCAACTACCCGATACCTTATCGGAAGAAGCCATATTGAAATTACTTGCTGATAGGGTTGTGACGATATTAGAAAGAGGCCCGGAAACATTCTTTCAACTCATGTACCGCCTCGACATCTCTGAAAAAAAACTAAACGCAGTATTACAAGACGATGATGTAGCCGGTAAAATAGCCCGCCTTATCTATGACCGCCAATTACAGAAGATACAAAGCAGACTTGCAAACAAGGTTAGCAAAGATGATGATCCTGAATTGAAATGGTGATTAAGTGTGCCACACCTTTTTTCGGTGTGGCACACTTCTTTTTCAGTATGGTGTACTTTTTTTCAGTGTGGAGCACCTTGGCTCACTTCGTAAACTTATACCCAATACCTCTTATAGAATGAAAGTGCTTTGGGTTACGGCTGTCTTTTTCAAAAAATTTACGGAAGTTGAGGATAAAATTATCTATGGTGCGCGTAGTGGGGTAAACATTGTATCCCCATACTATCTGTAGTATCTGTTCGCGGGATACTACTTCGCCTTCATGTTCTACCAGTAGTTTCAGGAGTGCGGCCTCTTTCTTGCTCAACTCCTGTGTGCGTTTGTTTTTATCTATACATTCATGCGCTGAGAAATCTATTTTGCAGCCGGCAAACTCATAAATATCTCCCATGGCCTGCGGTTCTTTGATCTTTTTGTTTTTTACAACAAGCTTATTTACTCGCAGCAATAGCTCTTCCAGGTTAAAGGGTTTTGTGAGGTAATCATCGCCGCCTTTCTTCAGGCCTTCCACGCGGTCTGCGCCGGTATTACGCGCCGATAAGAAAAGTATAGGCACGTCATTGTGCTGCATCCTGATGGTTTCGCATACCGTGATGCCATCCATACCGGGCAACATAATATCCAATATGATCAGGTCGAAATACTCATTCTTTACTTTTTTTATCACATCGGGCCCGTTATCCACGGTAGTTACTTCATATCCTTCCAGTTCCAGGTTCAGCTTCAGGGCTTCCCGCAGGCTTTCTTCATCTTCAGCTATGAGTAATGAGGCTTTATTTGATTTGGCTATCATACACAATTGATTTTGGAGAATGAAATTACAGATAAATAGCCTAATGACTATATGTATGGTATTTTATCTTTTCTTCGTATAGTTTTATATAAAAGGTATATTTGTTAATATATTTTGTATAAAATGAAACAGGGTGCAACACTTTTTTATAACCGAACATTTTCGCAGCAAAATAAGCCTTTTAATACAGGTTTGCTTTTCTGTTTTTTATGGGTGTTAATGTTTACACTCTACTTCCCGGCAGCAAAAGCAGGTTTTGTAACTGATTTCACAGGCTGGCTTGACCAGGTAAAAAATCATAGCTTTTCCGAATACATCAATCGTACCAACTTTAAGACGCGTAGTTTATACCAGTTTACTCAACTGGCTACTTATCTGTGTTATAAGCTATTTGGAATTAATGCCTGGCTGTGGCATTTGTTATTTATTACTTTACATACTATCAACGCAACCCTTATTTACCAATTTACACGCCGCTTGCTTGATGATACCGGAGTTGATAATAGTGCAACCATTTCATTTACCGGCGTTTTATTATTCTGCGTATCGCCCTATATATCTGAAGTTATTGTTTGGGAGCCTGCTTTTCATTATCTGCAGGGGTTGTTACTGATCATGGTAATAATGGTATGGGTGCAACGTTTTGTGCATACCGGGGCAAAAAAATATGTATGGTGGGCATGCATACTTTATTTTTTGTCACTCTTTTCACTTGAAGTATTTTACATAACACCATGGCTGGTACTCACATTGGGACTCTTTTACCGGTATAATACATCATCCGGGAAAAAAATATTTTATAAGGTTGTGGCTTATTTTTTCATACCCATGCTATTATTATTTTTTATGCGCATGGGAGCATACCGTCTGGCTTATGGAGACTGGGTATCGCGAATAGGCTCGGATACTGTTGCCAAAGTGCAAATTGAAAGTTTTGGCAAACCTGTGAAGTACCTGTTTCATTTACTTTTCCTCGGAAGGTTTTTTCCGAACGGGGTAAAGGAGAATGTATATGCCTTTTGCGATTCAGTCAGATGTATTGTTGTATTTTACAGCATTATCGCCCTTATCTGTGCCTATATAGTAGCCCGTTTTCGGGTGATGGGCGGGAAAGCTAAGGTATTAAGCCTTCTTTTTACCTGGACATTAATAACCCTTGCGCTGCTCATACCGTTGTGGTTTAACAATATGCTGCTCGTTATACAAGACCGTTATACCTATTTTACAAGCCCATTCCTGTATATGTTGCCGGCAATACTGGTAAGTTTTATCTCTCTGCAATACCTGAGAATAGGAATCATTGCGGTATATGTTTTGATAAATCTCCGTTTTGCTATAAAAGTAAACAGGTATTGGGGTAAATCTTACCGGGTAAATCACGGACTCCTATATAATCTTCCTGATCCGGGAAATAAAATAGTGATCCTGCTCAACCTTCCGGAATCCATGAATGGCATACCTATGATAGGGGCAGGAAGAGAGAGTGAATATACACAGATGCATAATCTTTTGCTGCCCGGTAAAAAAATCAGCAATACCCTGGACGTCTTGTCTTATAATATGCTTACACCTGATGACGGCGCTCATGCTACTGTGATCAATGACAGTATGGTGAAGGTTACACTCAATCAATGGGGTACATGGTGGTGGTATGAAGGTAAGGGGGGGTATAGTTATGAAAATAGCGATTATAAACTCAATGTCATTGATCCGGGACATTTTTATGAACTAACCTTAAAAAAACCGGCGCAACAATATCTTTTATTGTATGAAGTAGGCGACCAATGGAAAGTGGTGGATATGAATAAGAAAAATGCAGATCAGAATTAGACCTCTATGCTTACATCCCCATCTATAGGATAGCCTACACAGGTAAGTACGCCACCATACCAGAGGTCAATATCCATGAGCGCTTTATTGTTAGACAGCCATACTTCCCCTTTTGTACAGATAGCGGTGTAACTGCTGCACAGGCTGACTTCGCAACTATATGGCAATGCAAGGCCATGCTTTTTAGCAGCCTGGAGGATGGTATCCGGGTATTGAACGGGAAACCCCGGCAATTTAAATTCATAATTTGGATGGTTGCCTATATACGCATTGTCTTTAATATAGATATTATTTTAGTTCCTCAACGGCTTCCCCGTAGTCAAAATACTCTGCAACCTTTCTAATGTTTTCTTTTGCCCGCAAAGACTAAGGAATGCTTCCCGTTCCAGGTCCAGTAAGTATTGTTCGCTGACATTGGTTGGTTGAGACAGGTCGCCGCCGCACATTACATAAGCAAGTTTTTCGGCAATAAGTTTATCATAATCAGAGATATAGTTGGCACGCCACATACCATGTATGCCGGAGAGAAGGCCTCCCAGGCCGCCACGCCCCTGTATCCTAATATCAGTGTGTTGCGCAGGCTGTGTATATCCGCGTTCCCACAAGTTCAATACATTTCGTTTTGCATCAGCAATCCTCCTGTCAGGATTAATAGAAATGTGGTCTATGCCCGGGCGCAGTACAAAATTCTCAAACGCTTCATGTGCTGAAGTGGCAACCTTAGCAGTCCCCACATTGATAAACAACTGCTGCAGATAATTGACTTCAATATCTTCTTTTATATTCCTGTCGCTGGCGCGCAACACCATTTCTTTAGTGCCGCCGCCACCGGGTATAAGGCCAACGCCTACTTCTACCAGCCCTATATAACTTTCTGCTGCCGCCTGTACCGCATCTGCATGAAGGCACATCTCACATCCGCCGCCAAGAGTAAGGCCGTGCGGCGCCACAATTACCGGTATGCTGCTGTAACGCAGCCGCATAGTGGTGGACTGGAATGCGCGCACCGCCATATCCAGTTCATCATATTCCTGCTCTGCGGCAAACATAAAGATCAACCCAACATTCGCCCCTGCACTAAAGTTAGCGCCTCCATTAGCTAATATCAAACCCTTATATTTCTCTTCTGCTATAGCTACCGATTTTTGCACACCTTCCAGCACCTCGCCCCCTATGCTGTTCATCTTGGTATTCCAGCGCAGGGCTACCACATCATCACCTATATCATATAGTTTACAGGCGCTGTTTTTCCATACTACTTTCTCATCGAGATGTTCCAGTAAAATAAATTTGCCGGTGCCAGGTATTGGCTTGTAGCTCTGTGTAGGTATATCATAATATTTACGCTCACCTTTTTCTGTTTTATAGAAAGTAGTAAATCCTTTATCCAGCATCTGGGGTACCCAAGATGCTACCTGCATACCGGCTGCTTTCATTTGTTCCAATACCTTTTTCACACCAAGTGCATCCCAACTTTCAAATGCGCCTATCTCCCAGCCAAATCCTGCTTTGAGAGCATCATCAATTTTATAGAGATCATCACTTATCTCCGGTATTCGGTTAGATATGTAGGCGAACAACATGTGGTGAAACAACTTATAAAACTGTCCGGCTTTATCGGTGCCATTGTACAATGCCTTCAGCCGTTGTGGAAGGTCATCAATAGGTTTAGCAGCTTCTATTGTTGCAAACTTAGTTTTTACCTTCGGGCCATACTCCATCGTCTGGAGGTTGAGCGTCAGGATTTCAGACTTGCCACCGGGATTTTTTACTTTTTTATAAAACCCCTGGCCTGTCTTATCACCCAGCCACTTATTAGCTATCATGGTTTCCAGGAAGGGGGGCATTTTGAATAATTCTTTCGCTTCATCGTTTGGTGCGTTTACCGGCAGGTCTTTTGCCACATGTACCAGTGTGTCCAGCCCTACCACATCTCCTGTGCGGAATGTGGCGGATTTTGGCCTGCCGAATATAGTTCCGGTGAGTGCATCTACCTCATCTACGTTCAGGCCTAAATCCTGCATGGCTTTGAAAATAGCAACGAAACCAAATACGCCAACTCGGTTGGCTATGAATGCAGGAGTGTCCTTGCAGAGTACTGTAGTCTTACCGAGGAATTTGTCGCCATATTCTATCAGGAAGTCAAGCACCTCCGGCTTGGTTTTGGGGTCAGGTATTATTTCCAGCAGGCGCAGATAGCGTGGGGGATTGAAAAAATGCGTACCGCAAAAATTTTGCTGGAAATCTTCACTTCGCCCTTCGCTCATCAGGTGTATAGGTATGCCGGAGGTATTGGTTGTGATTAGTGTTCCCGGTTTACGGTATTTCTCCACCTGGTCAAATATCTTTTGTTTGATGTCGAGCCGTTCTATAACCACTTCTATAATCCAGTCGCAGTCTGCAATTTTTGGCAGGTCGTCATCTATATTCCCGGTCTTTATATTGTTCGCAACAGCTTTAGTATATACGGCTGAAGGCTTGCTCTTTAATGTAGCCTGCATCGCATCATTTACTATGCGGTTGCGCACTTGTTTATCATTAAGTGTAAGGCCTTTTGCTTTTTCTGCCTCATTTAATGCAGGCGGTACAATATCAAGCAGTAATACCTGTACCCCTATACCTGCAAAATGACAGGCTATGCGTGACCCCATCACTCCCGAACCGATAACGGCTACCTTGCGAATAGTTCTTCTCATGGAAATAATTCTTTAAACAAACACAAATTATTGAAAAAATCAGGAAGTAGGTTAGATATTCATTTTTCTACCAGCATCAACTGCTGTGATCACAGATTATGACCCATTTACCTTTTATCTTTCTTATCAATAAAGTATAAGAACCGTCCGCATCACCCACACTTCGTTTTAATGCCCATGTACCCACAACGAAATAATATTCATCAGATAATTTTTGGATGCTGGTAATTTTAGAGATAAGTTTTCCCATGTGTGCCGTGTCCGGATAGGCTTCCATATATCTTTTCAGGGTGGCTTCATAGCCATAGCGTGGGCCTTTGGAACCTATGAACAATAGGCTGTCATTTTCCCAATACCCCTTCATATAGCCGTCAATATTGCCTTTATTCCATTCCACTATCTGCGCAGATAGCATTTTTTGGATATCCCAAACATTTTTGTCTTGGGCAAAGAGGTTGTGTGTAAGTACAATGGAGAAAATGCAGATCAGTATTTTTTTCATCACTTAATAATTTTTTGCTATCCCGAAAATACATCGCATTATATAAAAAAACCTATTTTTTTAGAAGGAGACTTTTTACTTTTAGTGAATGAAAAGAATAACCGCGTTTGTATTCATAGAGTTATTCGCACTTGTATTCATATTTAGTTATCTGCATATTTTCAGGCAAAGCGGCTATGGGAATATGATGAATATTACCGGACAAATAGGTATGGCTATATATATATTGCTGTTTTTTATCATCCCCGGCAGGAAAAAACCTCCATCGGCAGATAATAAACATAAGCTGAATTAACAATTTACTGCATGTTTATTTCATAACTTTGCAAGGTTCTTTGATATTTTACATCACTGCAATAATTCAAAACCGGGGCCGACTGGTTTTGACAGCATAGGGCAGGGTGAGTGTAAGCATGTCGTGCGTTGTGTAATTAGCACGTAAATCTGAATGCTCAAATCTATAAGGCGAATATTCTTACGCCATGGCTGCCTAATCAGAGATTAGACACCCTTTATAGCCGCCGGGAAGGCTGCCTGTTGCCGTCCCCGCCGCCGAATCAACAAATAACCGGATAAGCCTCAGAACGCTGTGATTTGAGGTCGAAAACTAAAGCAGATAGGGAGAGAGTAGGTTTGTCCTGTTCCAGCTAATTCCTGAAAACCAATACTGGAATAAACATGTAGAAAGCTTATCGGGCATATGTTTGGACGCGGGTTCGATTCCCGCCGGCTCCACTCTAAGCGGGGACATCACTCGAAAGAGTAATGCTCCCGCTTTTTTATTGGTTGAAACAAATACGCTATTAGGAATTAATCCCAAAAATTTCTTTAAAGGCAGCTTCCATCCGGAAAATTTCACCATCATTCAATTCTACAAAATGCTTCCGCTTTCTTGCCGCCAGCTCTCCTTTATTTTGATGTAAAAACTTTATCATTATGTCAATATTCCGGTCAGGCATGTCAACAATATCCTGGATTGCCTTTTTTACCTCATCATATTTTAATAAAAAGTCCATTTCCCAATAAATATCCTCAGTAATAGTA
>JBIOGX010000050.1:0-10889 GCA_044448445.1 Chitinophagales bacterium | reverse complement strand
GCGCCACCGCTAAAGCTAAGGCGGCACGCGGTCGGCATCGATCTGTGGTATTTAATATTCACTATAAACATAGGATCCGCCTCGGCGGATCAGAAAATTTTAGGGAGCAAAAAACTCCCATTATAAGAAAAATGGGAGTTTTTTGAGAGTTTTTTGGGAGTTTTTCTGTAAGCTATTTTTAACTAAACAATTGATAATCAATCTATAGCGCTTTCTGAATAGCGTGAAAAAAAATTCATAAAAATTGCCTGCCCCGCAGAATTGTCGGGGGGAGTTTTTCTTCATCCGCGAAGCCTTTTTCAACTACCTTGGTCACAATCACACGGTCAACTCCCCTCCTGTTTTTAGGAGGGGATTCTTGGAGCTTGCGACAAGATGCGTGTCCCCAACGCAGTTGGTGGGGGTGGTTGGCTCGTGCAGAACATCTCCAAATGGCTATACCTGGTGTCATATTAGAAATAACTTTAGTTATATAGAAGGAGGATAATTTGGAATTTTATATTTGGGATTTATCCCTGGATTTTTACCCCTTGGAATTTGAATTACCTTAGCGATATGGGTGAGAAAAAATTGTTTTTGCTGGATGCCTATGCGCTTATATTCAGGGCGTATTATGCCCTTATACGCAACCCGCGGGTAACGACTAAGGGGCGCAATACAAGTGCACAGTTCGGATTTACGAATACGCTGCTGGAGTTGCTGAATAAACAAAAACCTACGCACCTCGCGGTGGTGTTTGACACCCATGCCCCCACAGAGCGGCATACCGACTTTGCCGATTACAAGGCTAACCGCCAGGAAACGCCGGAAGACCTGGCCGCCGCCGTGCCGGACATAAAGCGCATCATAAAGGGGTTCAACCTGCCGTGCCTGGAGCTGGATGGCTTTGAGGCGGATGATATAATAGGCAGCCTCGCTCTGGAGGCCGCCGACCTGGGCTATACGGTATATATGGTCACTCCGGATAAGGATTATGGGCAGGTGGTGCGCGACAAGGTGTTCATCTACAAGCCGGCATCGGGATTTAGTGATATGGCCATACTGGGGCCTAAGGAAGTGTGCGAAAAGTGGGGCATTAAGCGTGTGGAACAGGTGGTGGATATGCTTGGCCTGATGGGTGACGCGGTGGACAATATACCCGGTATCCCTGGCGTGGGCGAAAAGACGGCGGCAAAGTTGCTGGCCGAATACGATACCTTAGAAAACATACTTGCGAACGCAGACAAGATAAAGGGCTCGATGGGCGAAAAGATTCGCAACGGGAAGGACATGGCCATCATGAGCAAGAAACTGGCGACCATCATAACGAATGTGCCGGTGCCGTTTCATGAGGAGGACTTCAGGGTGAAGGAGAAGAATGTGGAGGCGCTGACGGAGGTATTTAACGAGTTGGAGTTCCGCACCATAATGAAGCGGGTGTTTGGCACTGTGTCAACAGAGCAGGATATATGGAATCCTTCTGCGAAGAAAGGGCAGGCGGCAGGGGCAGATGGCAGTGTACAGGCAGACTTGTTTGGAAATCCCATTAAACAAAAAGAGGGTCTGCCTTCTGCTCCTGTCCCGATAGCTATCGGGACTCCTATAGAAGAAAAAACGGAGTTGGCGACTATCGGGGAAAAGGAAACACTGCCGGCACACCTTGCTACTATTGCTACGGTACCGCACACTTACACATTAGTGCAGACTGATGAGGAGATAGGTAACCTCGTGCAACTGCTCTCTGATAAGAACGAAATAGCCTTTGATACAGAAACCACGGATATAGACCCAAACCTTGCAGACCTCGTGGGCATGAGCTTTTGCTGGGAGAAGGGCGTGGCTTATTATGTAACCGTGCCGCCTGAAAAAGAAAAGGTGGTAGCCATATTAGAGCGGTTCAGGTCGGTATTTGAAAAGCCGGGCGTACTGTGGGTGGGGCAAAACATAAAGTATGACATGCTGATGCTGAAGTGGTATGGCTTTGCGCTGAAAGGCAATATCTACGATACCATGCTGGCCAACTATGTGATAGACCCGGACGGCAAGCGCAGCATGGATATGCTGAGCATGAAGTACCTGGCCTATGAGCCGGTATCTATAGAAACACTGATCGGCAAGAAGGGCAAGGGGCAAACATCTATGCGCGATGCGCCGCTGGAGCAGGTAAAGGAGTATGCCGCGGAGGATGCTGACGTAACCCTGCAACTGAAACACGCCTTCGACCCGCTGCTGGCGGAGCGTGAGGTGAAGCGGGTGTTTGACGAGGTGGAGAATCCGTTGGTGCCGGTGCTGATAGATATGGAATATGAGGGCGTGAACCTTGATGTGGATTTTTTGAAAGAATACTCCGGGCTGCTGGAAAAGGATATCAGGCAGGCGGAAGAGAATGTGTACAAACATGCCGGGGTGAACTTTAATATAGGCTCGCCGAAGCAGTTAGGCGAGGTGTTGTTTGAAGTGATGAAGATAGATGCGGGGCAGAAGAAGACCAAAACTGGGCAGTATGCCACGGGTGAGGACATATTGCAAAAGCTGCGCCACAAACACCAAATAGTGGAGGACATACTCGCCTATCGTGAGCTGACGAAGCTGAAAAGCACTTATGTGGACGCATTGCCCACACTCATAAATCCGCGCACGGGGCGGCTGCATACCAGCTACAACCAGGCGGTGGCTGTTACAGGCAGGCTCAGCAGCAACAACCCCAACCTGCAAAATATACCCATTCGCACAGACCGCGGGCGGGAGATACGCAAGGCGTTCATACCACGTGAAAAAGGCTACTCGCTCATCTCTGCCGACTACTCGCAGATAGAGCTGCGCATAGTAGCCGCCATAAGCGGCGATGAGAATATGATACAGGCATTCAAAGAAAATAAAGACATACATACTGCTACTGCAGCTAAGGTTTATGACGTGGAAGAATCAGCGGTGACAAGGGAAATGCGGCGTGCGGCAAAGGCAGTGAACTTCGGTATTATATACGGTCAGTCGGCATTCGGGCTGGCGGAGAATATAGGGGTGAGCAGAACGGAGGCTAAGACGATCATTGATAACTATTTTACCCAATACCCCTCGGTAAAAAAATATATGGACCGCTCCATAAACTTTGCCAAGGAGCATGGCTATGTGGAAACCGTCATGGGCCGCAAACGCTGGCTGAAGGATATATACAGCGCTAACTTTACGGTGCGGGGCTATGCAGAGCGCAACGCCATAAACATGCCCATACAGGGCACTGCCGCCGATATGATAAAGCTGGCCATGATCACTATTCACCGCGAGCTGGGCAGGCGCAACCTCCGCACCCGCATGATATTACAGGTGCATGACGAGCTTGTGTTTGACGTGCCAAATGAGGAAGCGGAGACGGTCAGACCCATCATAAAGGAGTGTATGGAGCATGCCATGAAACTGCCGCACAATGTGCCATCAAGTGTGGAAACGGGAATTGGAGGGAACTGGCTGGAAGCTCATTAGGCCTTGATTCGCTTAATTTCAGATATCATGGCAATTTTTCCTGCGGAAGGGGGGATTTATAGTTTATCGGTTACAGGAGGCTTCCAATAGTCCTTCCATTCCTGTGGTGTCAATGCATCTTTTGCATTAAAGTTTCCGATTTTGGTTCGTCTTAATTCCTGCAGGTATGCGCCGCAGCCCAGCAATTTGCCAAAATCATGCGCCAGTGAACGGATATAGGTGCCTGTACTGCATACCACCCGGAAATGTACTTCAGGAAGTTTTATCGCCATTACCTCAAACTCACCAATAATTACCGGGCGTGCTTCTAATATTACTTCTATACCTGCACGGGCCAGGTCGTAAGAACGCTTGCCGTCTTTTTTTATGGCCGAGTGTATAGGGGGTATCTGCATAATTTCGCCGGTGAGTTTTTTTGCGGCATCATGTATCTGTTGGTCGGTAATAAGCTTATAAGGCATAATGTTAGTGGGCTCGCTTTCCAGGTCATAAGTGGCAGTGGTAGCGCCAAGATGAAATATGCCGGTATATTCTTTAGGCAGTTGCTGGTAATCAGATATTTTTTTTGTCATTTCACCGGTGCAGCAGATTAGCAGCCCGGTAGCCAGCGGGTCTAATGTACCGCAATGCCCTATCTTGGCACCCAACGTGATTTTTATAAGATTTACCGCATCGAATGAGGTCCATTTATACGGCTTGTCAACAAGTATTACCCCTCCTTTTTTCAGTTCGGCGGGCGTTGGTCTTTTTTGCATTGCTGTAAAGGTACGTTTGATTGGCTTAATGCACCTACAGCCTGTGTTCAGATTTGTCAGCTTTTAAAAAGTTGACAAATCTCTGGGACACAACTCATTCAACCCCGCCTTTCACCCCCCGTAGCCTTGGCGAAGGCGGGCTGCTGGTCACTCCTTCAGTATCTTTTCCTGCCGGATAAACCGCCCCTGTGTATCAAACAACCTGATTAAATACATCGCGCCTGGTAATTCAGCAATAGAAATATTATCGGTATTAGCAGCCTCCTTCATAAGCTGGCCCATGATGTTGTACACCCTAATATTTATATTGCCGGTACCCTCTATATAAACAGTGCCTGTAGTGGGGTTTGGTATAATAGAGAAATGGAAGTTCTTATTAATAATACTTACCCCAATTCCGCTTACCGTATCAGCTACAGATGTACCAGTGCAACCATTAGCGTCTGTTACTGTAACCGAATAAATTCCGTTAGCAGTAGCCGTATAAGTAGCATTAGTGGCGCCGGAAACATTTGTCCCGTTTTTTATCCATTGATAGGCGCTGTAAGTAAGAGTGGTACTTAGCGTAGTTCCTGCGGCTACAATTACAGGATTAGGGCGGGGGTTAATATTGACTATATGTGTGGCTCCGCCCGTTCCGCAGCTATTGGTTTTGGTATAAAAAATCGCATCATTACCTGTGTACAAACCGGTTACCAACCCGCCTGATACAGTAGCATTACCGTTGCTTGCGCTCCACGTGCCGCCTGTAGTATTATCGCTAAGATGAATACCTGAACTCGCGCATACTGCCGGGGGGCCGGAAATAGCACTTACAGCAGGCAGATTACAATAGGCAAGTTTTACCACCCAGCCATCATAAGCGCCATGATTCCCGGATACCTCCGAATCATTTGATCCGCTATAACCGCATACTATATACTCGCTGTCAGAGGTGGGATGAATGCAAAACCCATAATCATCAAGACTGCCGCCATAATTCTTTTCCCATACAAGATTGCCTGAAGAGTTCAGTTTTAATATCCAGTAGTCATAAGTGCCGAGATTGTGGGTGATATCACCATTAGTAGAATTACTGGTTCCTGTAACAATATATCCGGTATCCCGGGTTTGCTGAACAAAATAGGCATCATCATCTCCGGTGCCACCAAAACATTTTGCCCATACCATACTCCCGGTTGCTGATACTTTTACTACCCAATAATCAAACAAAAGACCACCATGATACCCGGTAACATCTCCATCGGTAGAGTTGGTTGTTCCCGCAAATACATACCCGCCATCAATAGTTTGCTGAACGGTACCGGGATAAGCTTCATCGCCATCAGCTTCATCGCCACTGCCGCCATAAGAATTTTCCCATACAATACTTCCGGTTGCGGATAATTTTAGGATCCAGATATCGTTACCACCATGATTTCCGGTAACATCGCCATCAGTCGAATTACTGATACCTGCAACGATATACCCGCCATCTGTAGTTTGTTGTATTGATGTAGCCAGGTCATCACCGGTGCCGCCGTAAGTTTTTTGCCATACAAGGCTGCCTGTTGAGGAAAGTTTTATTACCCAAACATCCTCACCCCCATGGTTGATGGTAACGTCTCCATCTGCAGACTTAGTAAAGCCTGCAACTATATACCCTCCATCTGTTGTTTGCTGCATGGATAATGCTACATCCTGGCCACTTCCTCCATAAGAATTTTCCCATTGAATACGCCCTGTATCATCTACCTTTACGATCCAGAAGTCTTCCACACCATGATTCCCGGTAACATCCCCATCAACAGATTTACTCTTACCGGCAAAAACATACCCTCCGTCAGTAGTTTGCTGAACAGAATACGGGTCATCATTATCACTGCCGCCATAAGACTTTTGCCATACAATGTCTCCCCAGGATGACAATTTTACCAGCCAGCTATCATAAAGTCCGTGATTTACCGTTATATCTCCGTCACTTGACGCAGTTACACTTACCACTATATATCCGCTGTCAGATGTGCGTTTGATGTCATTTGCCTGATCCATATTGCTGCCCCCTAAGCACCTTTGCCATTGAACAAATGGACCTTGTGCATTTGCATTAATGCCAATAAGAGCAAGAAAGAATATTATGATCGCTTTTTTCATTGGGTAGATTTGATTATATACCTAAAATTAACAAAAAATATATTATTATCCTCTTTGTGACTTTTTTCTTGTATTTATCTGCCCCTGCCATCTGCAAATCATCCCCTACCTTTGCGCCATGTCTTTTTTTAAAACAGCAAGGCCATTTGTAATAGCGGGGCCTTGCAGCGCAGAAACCCGGGAACAGGTACTGGAAACGGCAGCAGAATTATCTCAAATGAATATTCATTTGTTCCGGGCAGGTATATGGAAGCCTCGTACAAGGCCGGGTTCATTTGAAGGTACTGGCGCTATGGCCCTTGAATGGCTGCAGGAAGCAAAGCAACAATATAAAATACCGGTAACAGTAGAGGTGGCTGAACCAGCGCATATAGAGCTGGCTTTACGGCATAACATTGATGTACTCTGGGTAGGCGCCCGCACTACAGTAAACCCTTTCCAAGTGCAACATCTCGCGGATGCATTGGCAGGCGTGAAT
The DNA here is from genome assembly GCA_044448445.1 of Chitinophagales bacterium. Lineage (GTDB taxonomy): Bacteria > Bacteroidota > Bacteroidia > Chitinophagales > Chitinophagaceae > Nemorincola. The sequence continues at coordinate 4,064 of JBIOGX010000050.1, read as the reverse complement.
ATACCAGTAATGGTAAAGAACCCTGTGAATACCGATATTGATCTGTGGCAGGGAGCCTTAGAACGATTTGAAAAATCGGGAATTAAAAATATTGCAGCCATACACAGGGGATTTTCCGGGTATAGCCCCACCGGGGGTTACCGCAACCAGCCAAACTGGCCTATACCTATAGAGCTGAAAAGGCGTAAGCCGGAGCTTACCATGATATGTGATCCCAGCCACATCACCGGCAACCGTGATCGTATAGCTGAAGTGGCGCAAAAAGCCCTGGATATGCACTTTGATGGCCTGATGATAGAAACACACCCACGCCCGGATGAAGCATGGAGCGATGCCGCCCAACAAGTTAAGCCACAACGCCTGAAAGAGATACTTGCAGGCCTCATAGTACGCCAGGAATTTACACAGGATATGAGCGGCCTTATGCAACTCGAATACCTGCGCCAGTTGATGGACAGCCTTGATGCGGAAATAATAGACCTCGTCGCAAAACGTATGGAACTCAGCGAACAAATGGGCGAGGTAAAAAGAGCCTGCAACATGACTGCATTCCAGCCCGTACGCTGGCGCGAAATTGTGGAAACCAGGACTGCCCATGCGCAGCAACACCTGCTTTCAAAAGAATTTATCATTGAGCTCTATGAAAAAATTCACAACGAAAGCATCCGCCTGCAGCTATCAGTCCTGGAGAATTTGGATAAACAAATAAAAAAGTAAATTTACCGCTCTTAAAAAACCAATCATTGGCGCTAAAACAGCATTTAGACGATAGAGTACGTTTCGATCAGCAGGTTGACAATTCCTTGTCTTATGTTTTACCTTTTATAGAGAAAACACATGAACTCACCCCCGGAACTACTTTATTGGAAGTAGGTACTGCTGAAGGCGGCGTTTTATTGCCATTCATAGAGCGCGGCTGTTATTGTGTTGGCGTTGACCTCGCTCCCCAGCGTATAGACCTTGCAAAAGGTTTTCTTGAAAAAGAAGTAGCCGCAGGCAAAGTTGAGTTTCTATGCCAGAATATTTACGAAGAGGCTTTTTTAGAAAAGTTCAAAAACTTCTTTGATATCATCATCCTCAAAGATGTCATAGAGCATGTGCCGGAGCAGGAGAAATTCATACCCTATCTCAAAAATTTCCTGAAGCCCGGTGGGCAGATATTTTTTGGCTTCCCGCCCTGGTACATGCCCTTTGGCGGCCACCAGCAGGTGTGCCGCAAAAAATGGGCGAGTGTGCTTCCCTGGTATCATATACTTCCGGGTTCCCTGTATAAAGGCATATTAAAAATGGCCGGCGAACATGAAGTAATAATAAAAGAGCTGATGGAAGTAAAAGATACCCAAATCACTATTGAGCGGTTTGAGCGCATCATAAAAAAGAGCGGCCTCAAAGTGCTGAATAAACAGCATTATCTCATTAACCCCATCTACAAATATAAGTTCGGATTAAAACCCCGCGCCCAGTGGGCGCCCATAACCTGGATACCCTATATCCGTGATTTTATAACTACGTGTGTCTATTACACCGTCGGGTAGCCTTTGGATAGAATTTGTTATTTGGAATTGGGGGCCTTACTAATTCCCAATTACTAATTCCAAACGACCAAATACCTACCTTTGCCCCATGGCATACAGATCGCTGCGTGCATTTATAGGCGCATTGGAGCAGGCGGGTGAGTTAGTACGGATAAAGACATTCGTTGACCCCGTATTAGAAATAGCGGAGATCACCGACAGAGTCTCAAAAACACCTGCCAGGAATAAGGCGCTGTTATTTGAAAATACCGGTACTGATTTCCCGCTCCTTATCAACGGCATGGGCAGCGAGCGCCGTATATGTATTGCCTTAGGTGTAAAAGAGCTCGATGATGTAGCCCGCGATATAGAAGGACTGTTCAAAAAATTATCCACACCAAAGAACGGCATACTCGAAAAGCTCGCCATGTTGCCTGAGCTTAGCAAATTCGCCTCGTGGATGCCAAAAGTAATTGGTGGCCGCGGCGCCTGCCAGGAAGTGGTGATGGCAAAACCCGACCTCGGCAGGATGCCCATACTCAAGTGCTGGCCTGAGGACGGCGGACGGTTCATAACGCTGCCGGCTATTCATACCAAAAACCCCAATACAGGCATACGCAATATAGGCATGTACCGCATGCAGGTGTTCGCGTCGGATATGACCGGTATGCACTGGCACAAGCATAAAGTATCTGCGCGGCATTTCAATGAATATAAAAAGTTGGGTAAGAAACACATGCCTGTTGCTGTAGCCCTCGGCGGTGATCCGGTTTATACATACTCTGCGACAGCGCCTCTGCCTGAAAATGTGGATGAATATATGCTGGCCGGATTCCTGCGAAAAAAGAAAGTAGAACTCGTGAGCTGTATCACACAGCCTGAAATAGAAGTGCCCTCAGACGCAGACTTTATCATAGAAGGATATGTGGACATTGACGAAGACCTTATCTGGGAAGGACCTTTCGGCGACCATACCGGCTATTATTCTCTGCCCGATTTTTATCCGAGGTTTCATGTTACCGCTATCACTCATCGCAAAGACGCTGTATATCCGGCCACAATAGTTGGCATACCACCACAGGAAGACGCCTGGATAGGCAAGGCTACCGAACGCATATTCCTCATACCCATCAAAATGACAATGGTACCGGAGATCACCGATATGAATATGCCGGTGGAAGGCGTTTTTCATAATCTTGTCATTACCACCATCAATAAAGAATTTGCAGGCCAGGGGCAAAAAGTAATGAATGCTATGTGGGGCGCAGGGCAAATGATGTTCAACAAAATACTGGTACTTGCTGATGGCGTTGCAACAAGCGGGATAAAAATAGATGACTATAAAGCGCTGGCGCGCTATGTGCTCAACAATTCGAATCCTGTTACCGATGTTTACTTCAGCCAGGGTCCTATGGATGTGCTCGACCATAGCTGTTCAAAACTTGGGTTTGGCGGCAAGATGTTCATAGACGGCACTAAGAAACAGGACGAGGAAATGACCACCCCACTCCTTCCTTATAAGCACGATCCTGCCTTTTCGCCCGAAAGTATAAGGTCACAGTTTCCTGAAATTTCAGGTATAAACGAAAAACCTGCCCGGGAATGGGGCATTCCTGTTTTATTCATTGCGGTAGAAAAAACCCGTCCTCACCATATTGCCGAACTGCATACTAAGTTGTGTACTCAACCCGGCATAGACAATATGAAAATAATAATATACGTAGAGCATACAGTTAATCCAAACGACATTCCTGACGTGTTATGGCGTTTTTGCAACAATCTGGACCCCAAAAGAGATCATTTTTATGGCAGTGAAAAAAATAATATTTTAGGGCTAGATGGTACCCGTAAAACAAAAAAATTAGATAACTTTCACAGGCCCTGGCCTAATATTATAGTGGCTGATAATAAAACAATAGCCGATATTGATAAAAAATGGATGGGTCTTGGTATGGGAGAAATAATTATTTCTCCATCTTTGCGGTATAAGACCCAACTATATAGGGGGGGTGCTGCTGTCTTAGATACTGAATGAATATTTTTGCAATAATGCTGAAATAACCATTTTTATAATAATTTTGTATAACTTTAAAAAAAAATAACAATGAAACGCATTTTATTAGCATGCTTTTTACTTACAGCAACTTGTACAGTGATCTCCATTCAGCACGCTACTGCCCAGACAGTAACACAAGCTTCCTTTTTGACAAAGGTTAACACGATGGATACCTATATTGGAGCCGGCAATTTAGCCGCCGCACAAACTACATGGACTGATATTCATAATGATATGCTAACGGTACTTGGTGTCACCAAAGCCAGCATCCATACCGCTACAACCCCCGCTGACGTGACCTATTATACAAACATCTTGGTAAATCAAAGGACTATATATGCAGCTATCTGGCAATTGCATACTGACCTGGTAACGAATCGTGTTGCTATCCATGATAAGTTGGTTCAATTTGACGCGACAATCTATTAATTCATTCATAACAATGGCCATTTTAAGTTCCGGAACTTTCCGGAACTTTACTTCTTTAATACCCT
>JBIOGX010000049.1:0-10961 GCA_044448445.1 Chitinophagales bacterium | reverse complement strand
ATCTATTCTTATATATTATTTAGTAAGAACGGAGGGTTCCGGCATATATTGATAGCTGCATTTTTTTCTGCAGGATGCATCATGGTAAAACAAAGCGGAATGCTCGTGGCCGGTATCATTGGTTTTTGCCTCCTGTTTGCTGAGCGGAAATATTTAATAACCCTTTTTTATTGCCTATGCACGTTCTGTTTTGCTTTTCTTATTGCAGCAGTATGCATACATGGCGACTGGCAGGCATTTTATCAAAATGCCTGCTTAGGATTGAAAAACGGCACAGATATCTCCTTCCTTTACCTCATGTTCACCAGCCAGTATTTTCTTGATATGATACCCTGTTATATTTTAGGCGGTATCATGGTATGGCTGGCCGTGAAAAAAATAACGGATAAGGAATACCGTATATTGGCAATAGGCGCTGCTTTATCATTTCTATTTGCCGTTATCACCGGTTTAAAGACCGGGAGCAGTAATAATTATTTTACCGAATTCCTGGTATTTGTGATTGCTGCCCTGCCATTTTTGTTGCGCAACGAACAGGGAGCAGTAATATTATTCAGGCTCTTTGGCCTAACTGTTACCATTCATCGTTTTACTTATATCGCTTTCTTTATTCTTATCACTTCAAAAACAGTAGGTTTTTTTACGGCAGTCTATATTGAAAAGGGCTTAAAGAACAATAAGGCTGAATATGCAAAAGAAAAAGAGCTGTATGAATATGTAAGAAAAAATCTGACAATAAAAGATGGAGAGTACATTTTCTTTACTGACAGGCTGTTTTTTGACAATATTTTCATGGAATATGCGATTATGCCCAATAAGGATGTTGTAAGGCAGGTCTATGCCACTGACCATACCACGTTCGATTATTCAGCTTTTATGGCAGGAATGAATACAGGGATGATAAAATACATTGTTACAGACGAAAATAAGAAGGACATTAATGAATGGAACAGAACCATACCCTTTATTCTTTTTGATAAAAATAAATTCAGGTTGCTCGCGACCTGTTCGGGATATTCCGTTTATATCTACTCGCCTGCTTCTCTCTGAAATAATATCTTGATCGTCTGGTATCGCAGGTTACCTGTACTGAATGATCCCAGGCCTAAGGAAGATGCTGCCGGCGCGTGATTGAAAGCTATTTCCAAAAAACCTGCGCTGTTGAACCGGCAGAGCGGATCATCTTTCTCTACATCATTGTAGTTATTGCTTACAGAGGTTATTTCCTCCGTGCGCATGATCTGTATTTTGAAAGGCCTGCCCTTTACCATTGCATCAAATTGCTCCTTAGTTATATCTAACACCACATTCTCGTAGCGGTCTATATAGAGGATGTTACATTCCACGCCATCAGGTAATATCCGGGGTTGTAATACGCGGGGAGCTTTTTTTATATCGCAGGGTGGGAAAATTATATTGCGGCCTTGTTGTAACGCTTCAATTACGTTACCTGCATTATTTACCCATTCATTAAAGCTATATGGTTTGCTGAATTCGAAACATAACTTTGTGTTTTCAAGTTGGGCGCCAAATGCCAATGGCAATACACCATTGTCAGGGGCTATAAAAAAATAGCCTTCTTTTTCAGCGACCAACATTCTTGGCGCTCCTCCTGCAAATACATCTGCTAATAAAACATGAATAGAACCTTGTGCAAAATTTTTGTACGCGGATAATAATAAGTAAGCGGCCTGCTGCAGGTCGTATTGTGCCACATTATGTGAAATATCAACGATAGCCGATTCCGGTGCATACCGCATTAATATAGCTCTCGATACCGTTACCGTAGTATCGCGTGTACCGAGGTCTGATAATAATGTGATAACTGAATTACTCAATTGCTCAATTGCTCAATGACTCAATGCCTGCCTGCCGATAGACAAGGTCTAATACATTAAGACTACGCTTCGAAATTACTTAACCTAATTGATAATGTATAAAAAAACAAAAACCCACCGATAAGTGAGTTTTTGAATTATTTTGCAATGAAATGATTCATTGAGTAATTATTTATAATGTACGTTTCACTTCCACTTCCTCATATCCTTCGATAATGTCGCCAGCGCGCACATCGTTGTAGTTTTTAATGGAGAGGCCACATTCGTAACCTGCATTAACTTCTTTCACATCGTCTTTAAAACGTTTAAGGGATGCAAGTTCACCATTATATACAACAATGCCATCACGTATCAGGTTCAGCTTGGTTTGGCGGGTCATCTTGCCATCAAGTACATAACAACCGGCTATAGTGCCAACACCACTGATTTTAAAGACTTCGCGCACTTCTATATTGCAAACTGTCTTCTTTTCTACCTTCGGTTCCAGCAGGCCTTCCATTGCGCTCTTTATTTCTTCTATCGCATCATAAATGATAGAGTAAGTGCGTATTTCAATGTTCTCCTGTTCTGCAAGTTTGGCAGCCTGCATAGACGGGCGTACCTGGAAACCGATAATAATGGCATCAGACGCCGTTGCCAGCAATACATCGCTCTCGGTTATCTGGCCCACGCCTTTGTGCACTACATTAATAGCTACTTCCTCTGTTGACAGTTTCTGTAGCGAATCGCTCAATGCTTCTACAGAACCATCGAAGTCACCTTTGATAATAACACCCAGTTCTTTAAAGTTACCAAGTGCCAGCCGGCGGCCGATTTCGTCAAGCGTTATATGTTTCCGAGCACGGATACCCTGCTCACGCATAATCTGTGCGCGGTGGTTAGCAAGGTCTTTTGCTTCATCTTCATTTTCAAATACCCTGAATTTTTCACCGGCCTGTGGCGCGCCATTCAATCCCAGCACCTGCACCGGTGTTGACGGGCCGGCTGAAGTAACGCGTTGCCCACGTTCATTGAACATAGCTTTGATCTTACCATAGTGCTGTCCGCAAGCGATCATATCACCCTGGTTCAGCGTACCGTTTTGCACAAGTATGGTTGACTGGTATCCCCGTCCTTTATCTAATGACGCCTCAATAACACTACCGGCAGCATTGCGGTCAGGGTTTGCCTTCAGTTCAAGTAGTTCCGCTTCAAGGCCTATCTTTTCAAGCAGCAGGTCAATATTGATCCCTTTCTTGGCTGATATTTCCTGGCTCTGGTATTTACCGCTCCAGTCTTCTACCAATATATTCATATTGGCCAGTTGCTCTTTTATCTTTTCAGGGTTAGCCCCTTCTTTATCTATCTTATTAATAGCGAAGATCATAGGCAGGTTAGCAGCCTGCGCATGTGATATCGCTTCCTTGGTCTGCGGCATAATGGCATCGTCTGCTGCTATTACAATCACCGCTACGTCAGCCACCTTGGCTCCACGCGCACGCATCGCCGTAAAAGCTTCGTGGCCTGGCGTATCAAGGAAAGTGATCTTTTTGCCGGTAGCTGTTGTTACCTGGTAGGCGCCTATGTGTTGGGTAATGCCACCTGCTTCGCCGGCCACTACATTTGCGCTACGCACATAATCCAGCAATGATGTTTTACCATGGTCAACGTGGCCCATGATGGTAACAATAGGCGCACGGGGTTTCAGGTCTGCTTCATCGTCAACATCTTCTACTACTTCTTCGGCTTCCTGCTCCAGGTTGATGAATTCAACATCATAACCAAACTCGCTGGATACAAGCTCTATCACCTCCGCGTCAAGGCGCTGGTTAATAGATACCATGATACCGAGGCCCATACACTTGCTGATAACATCTGCAAAGCTTACATTCAGCAGGCTTGCTAATTCACTTACGGAAATAAATTCTGTGACCTGTATGAGATTGGTTTGTTCTGCATTTTCAGCGGCTGCGCGTTTATCAGCCATCTCATCCCGCTTATTACGGCGGTACTTGGCTTTCAGGTTTTTGCTGCGGGTAGAACCTGTAAGCTTGGCCTGTGTTTCACGTATTTTATCCTGTATTGCTTTTGTATCTATTTCCTGTTGTTGCGCGGTAACAGGTGCGTTGCGTGACGGAGCGCCGCGGCGATCTCCGCCACCGTCTCTTCCGCCTGGCCTGAAGTTGCCGCCGCCGCCACCATGCCTTTGACCATGTCCGGGGCCGGTTTGCTGGCCTGAAGGACGGCGTTCACGGTTGAAAGGCGATGTGCCGGTATTCCTTCCCTGCGGTCCGCCTTGTCCGGGGGGCTGGTTCCTGTCGCGATTATCGGGTTTATGGGTTTCCGGTTTTTTTTCTACCGGTATGCGTTTGCGTTTGCGTTTTTCCCGGTTATCAGGCCTGTTGTCCGGCCTGCCTCCGTTGCCGGAAGGTTGGGATATGGGTAATTCTATCCTGCCGATGATCTTTGGCCCTTCTAATTTCGGGGCTTTCATTTCAATATGCTCCGGCTTACCCACATTGTCTTCGCCCGGTACAATATCTTTTTCGGGTGCTTCAATTTCCGGCGGTGGTAGCGCTTTCGCTTTGACCGTTGCTTCTTTTTTTGATTTTGAAGCGCTCGGTTTTGCGGCTTTCGTTTCAGCGGTTTTTCCCTTGTCTTCTTTTTTTGCAGTATCCTTTTTCTTCGCAGCTCCTTTCTTAGGGCGCGAAGCAAGGTTCATATCTTCCAGGTTTATTTTCCCCAGTATATTCGGCCCCTCTATTTTTTGGGGCTTCATATTTATGTGTTCCGGGACCGCTGCTTCTTCGCCTTCTTTTTCAGCAGCTTTTGTTTTAGCCGCTTTCACTTCTGTTTTGGCAGTCGTTTTCTTAGCCGGTTCTTCTGGTTTGCCTGCTGCTTTTTGAGCCGTTTCTTCTTCTTTTACAACCACGGGAGCCGCCGCTTTATTAGCGATATCTTCTTTTACTTCGGCTGTTTTTGCTTTTTCGGTCCCCCCAATAGCTATCGGGGCTGTCGGGATGGGTTTGTCTTTTTTTGGCTCTGTTATATGAGGTTCTTCCTTCTTGTCTTTTGCGCTTATGTCCAGGTCCTCTTTAGATTTTTTGAAGCCATCCAGTAATGATCCTTTAGGCAATGCGATCTCCTCGCTCTTGCGTTTGGCCGCTTTGTCCTGGGCGAACTCAACCTGCAAGGCATTATACATCTGCTCCGTTAATTTGGCGCTTGGGTTACTGGTAATCTGAAAGCCTTTTTCGGTAAGGAACGCTACAAGCGTTTCCCTGCCGATATTAAATTCTTTTGCAGCTTCCAGTAACCTGGGTGTCTTTGTTATTGTTGCCATTCTTCTGTTTTCCTTCTTATATTTTTTGCCAAAGTCGCTCTTTAGCTCTATGCCTGTTGTACAAACCTACGCCATTTTAACTGAAAATGGCTCTGCCACGCGCCTTTCTATGATCCTGTTTACTATGAATAATTAGTTCCAAAAACTTGTTATTCATTACTAAATTCAGCCTCAAGTATTTTACGAACATCGTTCACTGTTTCTTCTTCGAGATCAGTACGGCGTACCAGTTCTTCTGCCGACAAGCCTAATACACTTAATGCTGTGTCGCAACCGATACGTTTGAATTCGTCAATTACCCATGGTTCTATTTCATCAGCAAATTCATCCAGGTCTATATCATATTCCACTTCTTCTTTCACATCACGGTACACATCTATACTGTAACCGGTCAATTCCTGTGCCAGTTTTATGTTCACTCCCTTTTTACCTATTGCCAGGGATACCTGGTCCGGGTCAAGGTACACATTGGCGGTATGTTCTTCATTGTTCAATTCCATCTTATTGATGCGCGCCGGTGTGAGTGAGCGCTGTAGCAGCAGTTGGATATTGGCGGTATAGTTAATGATGTCAATGTTCTCATTGCGTAGCTCACGCACTATGCCATGTATGCGGCTTCCTTTCATACCCACGCAGGCGCCTACCGGGTCTATACGGTCGTCATAGCTTTCAACGGCTACCTTGGCACGCTCTCCGGGCTCTCTTACTATTTTCTTAACTACTATCAGGCCGTCCATTATTTCCGGCACCTCTATTTCCAGCAGTTTCTCCAGGAACGATGAATGTGTGCGGCTGAGAATAATGATGGGCGAATTATTACGCATTTCCACTTTTTTCACTACGGCGCGTACCGTTTCACCTTTTTTGAAAAAATCGGTAGGTATCTGCTCGGATTTTGGCATGATCAGTTCATTGCCTTCATCATCCAGCAGCAGAATCTCTTTTTTCCATATCTGGTAAACTTCCCCGCTGATAATATCGCCTATGCGGTCGGCATATTTTTTAAGGAGGTTGTTCTTTTTAAGGTCGCCTATACGTGCGGCAAGCGTTTGTTTTGCGGCAAGTATCGCGCGTCGGCCAAAATTGCGCACATCCACTTCTTCATACACTTCTTCGCCCACGCTGTAGTCAGGCTCTATTTTTACGGCTTCCGAATAGGGTATCTGGAGGTTCTCGTCCTCTACCATATCGTCTTCCACAATCTGCCTGCGGCGAAATATTTCAAGGTCGCCGGTCTGGTCATTAACGATCACGTCAAAGTTTTCATCTGTAACATACTTTTTGCGTAGTAATGTTTTGAAAACGTCTTCTAATACCTTCATCAAGGTAGGCCTGTCAATGTTTTCGGCGTCTTTAAACTCCTGAAAGGAGTCAATGAGGTTGATACTTGGCATATGCGCTCTTTTTAGCCTTCCGTGCTTTTGGGTGGGATGGCATTAATTAAAAATAATTTGTACGACTGTTTTTTTAATATTAGAAAATGGTATTTCACTGGTAATTACAGGGTCTTTGGGTTTCTTTCCTTTTATTTCTATGATAATATGGTCTTCTGATGCTTCTTTAAGCAGCCCGGTATGCTCCAGGCCTTCATTATCCGTTATGGTCACTTTACGGCCAATGTTCTTTTTATACTGGCGTTTCTGTACCAGTGGTTCATCTACTCCCGGGCTTGATACTTCAAGTGAAAAGTCGCCATTCGGAAACATTTGCTCAGCTTCTATCTGCGCATACAACTTGCGGTTTATGGCAGTACACTTCTCTATAGAGAAGCCACTGTCCGCATCCAGGTAAACCTTGATATTATTGATCGGTTTTACTTTTATGCTTACGATAAATATATCAGTACCTTCCAGCAATGGTTCCAATAATGAATAAACTTTTCCCGTTATTTCAGCCATAACTTAAAAAACGACGGGGACAACCATGTGTCCCCTCTCTTTTGAATAATCCATTGCAAATGTACAACATTTTTCTTTTATCCCAACCATAATAAAGTATAGGCATATTATTATATTTTCATTAACGCTATCTATTTTTCCCCCTGTAATCCATTTAACCTTTGTATTTTAACCTTTTAACGTATTAACTTATTACCCATTCCCCTACCTTTGCATGCTATGCTCAAAGACATAATCATCCTGTTATTGATAGTGTACATCATTTACAAGGTACTTAGCCGTTTTATATTACCTATTCTCAATGTTACTGCCGCTGCCAATAACCATGTGCGTAAAATGCAGGAGCAAATGAACGCCCGGATGGAGGAAATGGATCGCCAAAAAAATCAACAAACTAAGAATAAAAAGGTCGAAAAGGAAGGGGATTATATAGACTACGAAGAAGTAAAGTAGTTTATTCCTTTGCTTTGAATACATGTTCCTCAATTGTCATTCCCTTTTCTAAATAGATAGTTTGAATACCCGCCTCTTTTGCTGCCGCTATATGCTGGGGGCTATCGTCTATAAATAAAGTTTCTCCTGGTTTTAGCCCGTTATCCTCCAGTACACGTTCAAATATTTCCTTCATAGGCTTACGCATACCCATCCGGTGCGAGAAATAGACCTTATCGAAGAATACGCCGATGCTGGGTATGCCGTGTGATTGCAACAGTATATCATTAAACGCCTCTTCATGCACCTCGTTGGTATTACTGAGCAGGAAGAGATCGTAGTATAACCGTAACTGTTGCAGTATCTGCAATCTTCTTACCGGGAAATCAAGCAGCATAGCGTTCCATGCGGTTAATACCTGTTCTTCTGTAAGTGGTGTTGTGGATGTGCCCTGCAGTGTACTTATAAATTCTTTGCGGGTCATCATACCCATTTCCCATTTGTCAAAAAGCGAAGTTTGCTGCAACTGCCCGTATAGCTCAGGAAAATTTTTGATCCCTGCTTCAATAAACGCCTTTTCGGTAAGCTTATAATCAATATTGAGCAACACCCCACCGAGGTCGAAAATAATATGTTTTATGCCTTGTATCATAATTGCGAATGTATAGTTATCCCATACGCCCGGGATAAACTATGCAAATGTGCGAATTGGGCATGAAACACGCTCATTTTATGGAAACTTTTTTGGAATAGTTTCTGTCCCGCTCAATATTCTATTTCAACAACTCAGCGACAATCATGGTACTTTTATTCCATCTTCCCCCGAGTTTTGGGCTTAATGAATCATTCTGATGTTTCAGAATAGCAAATGCCATATAGAAAGACAGTCTCCGGCCTGAAACTAATAATATCCTTAATCCGGTTTTTTTAATATCTTCACTCTATCTTCATTAATGATTATGCCTGAAACTATTATAAAACCCGCTTCACAAAGCCCGGCTATTGCAAAAAGGCATTTTCACATGTTCGATACGTTAAGGTTCTTCGCCTTTCTCAAGGTTTTTTTACAACATGTTCCTGTCTTTGCATTTGCATGGTTCAATTTTTTGCGGGCAGGTGGAATGATAGGCGTTCAATTTTTTTTTGTTTTAAGTGGTTTTCTGATCACATATATTATTTATAATGAAAAAAGTCAGACTGGAACTTATAACTTAAAAAATTTTTTTGTGCGGCGCATACTGCGTATCTGGCCATTGTTTTACCTGCTAATTGGGGTGTCTTATTCAATACCCTGGATTTTAAATACATTACATCAGCCCAAAGTTATAAATGGTTACCAACCAACCTGGTGGGTATCAATACTCTTTCTTGAGAATTATAAAATGATATTTACACATAGCTTACCCAATGTGCCTGAATTGGCAGTTACATGGTCGTTGTGTATTGAAGAACATTTTTATATTATTTGGGGACTAATTTTATGGTTTTTCCCCATCAAAGCCTTTCCTAAAATTTCTATTTCTTGTATCATTATCGCTTTAATTGCCCGTATTATTTTTTTCCATTATCATCTTGACCCGACAGATCTGTTTACCAATATTGATCTGTTTGCATTTGGCGGGATTTCCGCCTACCTGCTTGTGTTTTATGACAGACAAACGGAAAAACTTGTAGGAAGAATCCCACGTAGTGTGCATATCATTTTCTTAATTTTCGTCATTTTTTTTGTGCTGCTGACAGCGCAGGTAAGAAATGTTATAGCAACTAATATATGGTTACCATCAGTATCAGGCATTACATTCAGTATGCTTATCTTTTTCTCTATGCATGACAACAATTATTTACGCCCCTCAGCCATACTGAACAAGGCGGGAACTTATACGTATGGACTCTATATGTACCACATACTCATAATTGTATTCTTAGTGAGAATATTTAATTACCTGAATTTATCCCTGGACAATCCGATAAATGCACTAATATTTACTGCTTTAGCGTTGGCCAGTACTTTTACTTGCAGTATTGTCTCTTATCACTTTTTTGAAAAGCCTTTTTTAAAATTGAAACATTTTTTTAAATGAATATAAATAGGTATCAGGCCTATCCAGGCCATACCAACCAATATTTTTGGTAACCAAATTAGACCTTTTTCAAAAAAAGACTTTGTAACAACGGATTTTGTTGTATATTTAATCATTATTTATTTTAATTCAATCAAAATGGCAGCAGGAACAGTAAAGTTTTTCAATGGTAGTAAAGGATTTGGATTTATTACTCCGAATGATGGGGGTAAGGATCTATTCGTTCATGTTTCAGGTCTTAAGGATGAAATTCGTGAAGGAGATAAGGTTAGTTTCGATGTCGAAAATAGCCCTAAAGGTTTAAATGCAGTAAACGTTAAAGTAATTTAATATAGCCGCATACTTTACATTAGCTAAAGCCACTGATTGGTGGCTTTAGCTTGCTATTTCCGGTTGTCTTCATTTTATTCTTTATTTCACAGTCAACATTGCAGATATTATTAAAAGTAGCCTTTGCGATCTATTGCAAAGGCTACTTTTAATTTAATAATTACGCAAATGGCTGTTATTAATAAACAACAACCTTCGCAACATACCTACCCTGCGCAGTAGAAGCAGAGATCAGGTAGATGCCTGCTGCGGGATCAAGTCTTATATCAACCGCTTTATTCGTAGTTGTTATAAATTCTCTCACTTTTTCTCCTACTATATTGGTGATTACTACATGCACTTCTTCATCCGTCCCGGCGGACAACATATTCATGGTAAATGATCCCCCATTAGGGTTGGGGAATATTTTTAACTCCGTAAGTGGTCCTTCGGTAACCGTATTTACACCTGTTGGGCATAGCGCTGCGGTGAGCACGTGCATAACAACTTTAGTGGTAAATGTGCCGCAGCTATTGGTAACAGAATACTTAATCGTATCTATTCCCGCGGTAACACCGGTAACAACTCCTGTAGCCGGATCCACTGTTGCACGTGAAGAATTGGTACTGCTCCATACACCACCACTTACCGCATCTGATAAAGCGCGGGTAGTACCGATGCACACGGTGTCCATGCCGGTGATCGTACCGGCGCTGTTAGCATTAACGGTTACTGCAATACTTACTGAACAACCGCCGTTACTGTAAGTTATATTAACAGTTCCTGCAGATGCACCGTAAACAACTACTGAGCCTGATACCGTAGCTATGGAAGTATTACTGCTGCTCCATACACCACCTGGTGTGGCGTCACTAAATGCTATTGTTGATCCGGTACACACTACAGTAGTAGTTCCTGTTATTGCGGCTAAAGCATTGCCTACGTTTACTAATACACTGACTGAGCAGGCGCCGACTGTATAAATAATAGTAGAGCTTCCTGAAGCTACACCTGTAACAACACCTGTTACCGACACTGTGGCTGCCGTTGTACTGCCGCTGCTCCACACGCCACCCGGAGT
>JBIOGX010000048.1:0-11217 GCA_044448445.1 Chitinophagales bacterium | reverse complement strand
GTTTACTGCTCATTTGCAGAAAAATAAGTTACAAATACTATAGTTTATGAAAAGACAACTATTCAATACACTTATTACCGGTAAAAATTATAGTGTAAACGCTGTGAAAATATTTCTTTTCACAATGCTGTTTTGTGGTATGAGCAATGCAGTGTTTGCTAATATAACTGTAACTACTGCTACCGGCGGTACAAACATTTGCAGTAACCTGGCATTAGATGGTACCACACCCGGATGGACTACCCTGGGGGTGATAACACTGACAGAAGGCGTAGCCACTGATTTCGGTAATGTGGGAGGGGGCTGGAATGTGTCAATAACACTTAATGCACCTGCAGGATGGCAATTCAATACAGCCGCCGCCCCTACTCTTGCACATTCAGGAGGTCCTGCGGATGTTACCGGTGTAACACAATTTTCTTTTACAGCTACTGCTTTAACAATTACTATTGCCGGTACCAACAGGGTAAATATTGATGCAGTAACCATAACAGGGTTGCAGGTTCGGGCTAATAATACTTACACAGCGCCTGGTAATATTACCGGTACTCTGAATTTTGGGACGGCGACAGGTTTCACCACAGGTACCAACTTAGGGAGTCTGTCATTGAACCCTGCTCCTATTACCGGAGGCACTACTGTATGTATTGCAGGGACAACAAACTTAAGCGATCCTACTGCAGGCGGTGCATGGAGTAGCAGCAATACTACCCTGGCAACAGTTGCAGGAGGTGTTGTTACAGGTGCAGCAGCGGGGGTTGTACTTATAGATTATACGGTGACAGGATGTATAACAACACATTCTATGACTGTTAATACGGCGCCAACAGCCATTAGCGGTATCATTTCTGTGTGTGCGGGCTTTACAACAACTTTAAGCGATCAGATCGCAGGCGGAAGATGGAGCAGCGCTACTTCATCAGTCGCAACGATTACTCCTGCAACAGGTATCGTGAGTGGTACTACTCCGGGTACATCAGTGATTACTTATTCGGTTAGCGCCTGTCCGGCTGCAACTGCTACCTATACTGTGAATGCAGTACCCGCCATCGGTGGCCCTGCCACTTTATGTATCGGCGGAACAATAACATTATCTAATAATCTTGCGGGCGGGACGTGGAGCAGCGCCACGAGTGCAGTGGCTACTGTTGTTGCCGCTACCGGTGCGGTAAGCGCTTCGTCAGCAGGCACTTCAGTAATTACATACGCAATAACAGCGACAGGTTGCCTGAAAACGACAACAGTAACTGTTAATGCGCCGCCATCTGCTATTAGTGGTATTATCTCTGTGTGTGCGGGCTTTACAACAACTTTAAGCGACCAGATCGCTGGCGGAAGATGGAGCAGCGCTACTTCATCAGTGGCAACAATAGGCTCGGCTTCAGGTGTTGTAAGTGGTACTATTCCGGGTACAACAGTGATTACTTATTCGGTCAGCGCCTGTCCGGCTGCAACTGCTACCTATACTGTGAATGCAGTACCCCTCATCGGCGGCCCTGCCACTTTATGCATCGGCGGAACAATAACATTATCTAATAATCTTGCGGGCGGAACGTGGAGCAGCGCCACGAGTGCGGTGGCTACTGTTGTTGCCGCTACCGGTGCGGTAAGCGCTTCGACAGCAGGCACTTCAGTAATTAAATACACAATAACAGCGACAGGTTGCCTGAAAACGACAACAGTAACTGTTAATGCGCCGCCAACGGCTATGGGTGGGCCTGTCGGCGTCTGTACAGGTGCAACCATAACATTAAGCAATAGTGTTGCCGGCGGAGCATGGAGCAGCGCTACCTCATCGGTAGCAACGGTTACACCTGTAACAGGCATAGTTGGAGGTGGATTAGCAGGCTCATCTGTAATCTCTTATTCAGTTACTGCTTGTCCTGCGGCAGTAATAACTGTTACTGTTACTACATCGCCAGGCCCGATTTCCGGTGCGACCAAAGTGTGCCAGAACTCATCTATCGTATTAAGCGATAATGTTCCTCCGGGCGGAATTTGGACCAGTAGCAACACCAATATTGCTACTGTAACCGGAAGCCCTGGTTTTGCGACTGTGACAGGCGCAGGAACAGCAGGCCCCGTGAATATTATCTATTCTGATGGCACTTGTTCAACCATACATACCGTAACGGTTAATGTAACACCTGTGCCCATAACGGGCAACACAACTCTATGCACCGGCACGATCACGAACCTGAGTGATGCACCTGTTGGTGGTGTATGGAGTAGTGCTACGAGTTCTGTCGCGACAGTAGGTTCAGCTTCAGGTATTGTCTCGGGATCAACTGCAGGAACCTCAGTTATTACCTATAAAATGGCTACCGGTTGTTTGAGAACTACAACAGTTACAGTTAATCAATCGCCCGGCCCGATCAGCGGGACTATGAATGTATGCCAGACCCAGGTAACAATTTTATCTGACGGCACTGCCGGAGGCACATGGAGCAGCGGCAATACTGCTGTGGCAACTGTTGGCTCTGCTTCAGGCGACGTATCAGGTGTTACACCAGGCATTGTAACCATTACTTACCAGGAACCCATAGCAGGGTGTATAGCTACTGCCACTGTAACGGTAAATGCCATTCCATCGGGTATCAATGGTATAACTACTGTTTGCCAGGGAGCAACAACACCGCTAAGCGATACTTCTCCCGGTGGCACCTGGAGCAGTGATAATACATCTGTTGCCACAGTCGGTAGCGCTACAGGTATAGTATCGGGTGTAACTGCAGGTACGGCAAATATTACTTACGCTTTTGGAGCCACTTGTTATGTAACTACCACATTAACGGTTAATCCTTTACCTGTACCTGGAGTTATAACGGGATCCGACAGTGTATGTCTCAGTTCACCAACTACGCTAAGTGAATCCGTGTCGGGCGGAGTATGGAGCAGCAGTAATACTGCAATAGCTACTGTTTCAGCATCAGGCGTGGTTACCGGTGTGACAACAGGTGCGTTTAATACCATCTATACAGTTACCAATGGCTGCGGCTCACAATTTACAAGTTATGCAATGACTGTTTACAATCTTGTACCGGGTGTTACCATTACAGCAAATCCCGGGTTAACTTCCTGCCTGGGTTCGCCGGTAACTTTTACGGCCACCCCGGTTAATGGTGGTTCATTGCCTGCCTACCAATGGAAGGTCAATGGAGTAGTTTCATCTGTAACTAATCCTTTTACTTATACACCTCTTAATGGTGATATTATCGTCTGCAGAATGACCAGCAATGCTGTCTGTGTTTCACCAACGATGGCTTACGATACAGTAACAATGGCAGTAAACCCCAACGTGACGCCATCTGTGAGTATTTCTACCGGCGTGGTTGGTGATACCGTCTGTGTTTTTACGCCCACTACCTTTACGGCCACAACTGTGAATGGCGGCGCTGCACCTATTTATCAGTGGTATGTAAATAGCTCACTTTCGGGTATAACTAATCCTTTTTCCTATTCACCGGTTAATGGTGATATTGTTAGCTGCCAGCTTACCAGCAGCTATGCATGCGCTGTGCCTGCCGCAGTATGGAGCAATAGTATTACAATGACTGTGGACAATCCCGGAACTGAAATGCCTGTAGTAACCATTACAGCAAGCAGTAATCCATCCTGCAAAGGCTCCCCGGTAACGTTTACAGCGCACACTATATATGGAGGCGTACCACCCTTTATCAGATGGTCACAAAACAACATAAATGTTGCTACAGGGCTTACTTATACCATTATACCTAATAATGGAGACCAATTCTATTGTATGCTGAAAAGCAACTCTACCTGCCGTGTAGCAGGTACCGATTCTGTATTCAGCAGCACTATTATTGAGACGGTTGACTCTCCCATCGCACCGGTCGTTACCGTTCTTGCTACACGCACAACTATCATTACAGGGCAAGTTGATACATTAATAGCGGTAGTTACACCCGTGACGATTACACCTACTTACCAATGGTATCTAAACGGGGTGGCAATACCCGGCGCTACATCAAGCTATTATGTTATTAATTTTAGCGCAGCCGGTGTTAATTATTACTATTGCATAGCAGGTAATGGTAATGCCTGCAATACCTCCACCATTAGTAATCTTGTAACAATCCACATTACAGTTGGTGTTAATGAAGTTTCGCCGGGGGACTATGATCTGAAACTGGTTCCTAATCCTAATACAGGTAGATTCACTATTGAGGGGGCACTGTCTTCAGACAACGGGGATGTAAAGATTCAGATCACTGATATAATAGGGCAGGTTGTTTATAAAGATATAGCCCCTGTTCAAAATGGAAAACTGAATACACAAATTAATCTTGGCAATGAATTGGCTAACGGCGTTTATTTGCTGCATGTAATGACCAATAATGCACATAAGGTTATCAGGTTCACATTAAGCAGGTAAAGTTCTTACTTACTTTTTTTAACAGGAAAGCTGCTTCTGCTGAGGCAGCTTTCCTGTTATATTGCTATATGCTTATGGGTATTGAACCCGGCCATTCTAAAATGGGCCGGGGAGAAATTAACAGATCAGGCGGCTGATGACGGAAATACAAGGGCTATGTAAATCCTGGCCGGCATTATTTCTTACGATAGTATATCTGGTCTTCGTTAAACTCTGTAATGGCCTGCAGGGAAGCATTAGCCATACGTTCGTAGATGCGCGATATTTCTATCTGCTCTTTGTTTTCATGCACTTCTTCCAGGTTGTCGCCATGTACGGTGAATTCATCGAGCTTGCGATGAAGTTCTTCCTTCATGGTTACAGCGATCTGGTTAGCGCGCCGGGAAATCACTGTAATTGATTCATACAGGTTGCCGGTTTTTTCTTTCATTGCAATAACATCGCGTGTTTCCACAAGCGGGTTAACCGATGAAAGCGACCTTCTATTTGTGCTGCTCATTGCGTATTTTTTTTACGTTATTGTCTGCTTCGGTATAAAGCTTATCCGCATCTGCAATATACTTCGATTGCGGGTAAGTATCTTTTAATTCTTTGTAAGCGCCTATTGCGGTAGCATAACGTTCTTCCTGTTTCTCCGGTATGCTTTGCTTTGCGTATTTGCACCAGGCTTTGATGATCATAAACTGGTACATATCAGCGCTTGGCGACTCAGGATAATTGCGTAAAACGCTTTTATAAGCTACGGTGGCCGCTTTGAACTGGCTGATGTTGTAATACAGTTTAGCGGCCCCTGCCTGTTTCAGTTCCAGTTTTTTGTGCGATTCGTCTATATATTTATTTGCTTCCGCCATCCTTGTGGATTTCGGGTACCTGTTAACATAAGATTGCAGCGCCTCAAGTGATTTTATAGTATTTGTCTGGTCGAGCGTGTACTTAGGCGCGTATTTATACA
Organism: Chitinophagales bacterium; assembly: GCA_044448445.1. Classification (GTDB taxonomy): domain Bacteria; phylum Bacteroidota; class Bacteroidia; order Chitinophagales; family Chitinophagaceae; genus Nemorincola. The sequence continues at coordinate 5,869 of JBIOGX010000048.1, read as the reverse complement.
GGCACACAGCGCTCATAAACTCACATTCTTCGGCGTCTTTACTTGCCGGAAAATATTCTGTGAAATTCTTAAAATAATACGACGCCTCCACATAATCCTTCAAATAATAAAAAGTGTATGCATACTTGTAAAACAACGCTTCGTAATTGCGCGTGCTTTTCATGATGGGCATCAGTTCCTTATATAACAGATTAGCATGATTGTAGTCTTTCTTCCCGAAATATTCATTAGCCTTGGTGAGCTTGTAGTTTACATCACTGCTTTTCCTGACCTTCTCAAAGCCTCCACAGGAGCTAAAAAATACCAACCCAAAGTATAAATACAATAAATTCTTCAGATGAAATCGCATAAAGGGATGCAAATATATTGAAAAAAGCGGGTTTTTCATAATCTGGTTTATGGAGGGAAAAACAATGTCATTGATTTAAGGAACGATGAATTACAACTTTGCCGGATAAAGTTGCAATATGGGTTAAGCGAAACCATCAGCCTAAACGCAAGCATTATATGAATTATAAATCCGTTTAAACTCTTTAAGTCAATGACATCGGGGCAAATGGTATAATTTGTAACTATTCTGTTTTATAAATTCCACCTTCATACTTAGATAAGAAAACGTGCTTGTTTTCATAGTATAAAATATTGCCGTTCTTATCCAACCGGGGCTTTATTTCAAAACTGGTAAAAGGAGCTGTAGTGTTATCTTCGTATTTTACATTGAATATAGTGCCATATCTTTTCAGCAGGTTAGCATACCAGAACATAGTCTCATAGCCACGGTACACCATTTCCGGTACCTTGCCATTGTAATCTTTTTTGTAGGTGCGCGTAACATATTTAGCCACTGCCGATGATAAACCGACATGGAAGGGAGTGGTAACATTTACACTGAGATTAGGGAACATATCCTCTTTGCGCAGGTCATTGATGCTGTTCCATGATGGCATGCCATACACTTCAAAATGCGTTGAGGGGAAATCGCGCGACAGTATTGTCAATAAAGAGTCGGCATACCCAGGATCAAGGATGGAAACTATAACGATATTGGGCTTCGTAGTATCAAACAGTTCGTCCAGCCTTTCTTTACCTGGTAATGAATTGCACAGAAGCTCCCTGTAATGCACGTGATAAATATTATCACCGGTCATATATTTATAAGCATTTTCATCAGCCTGCACAGATGTACGGTATAGCAATGCAATATTCATCCCGGGGAATTTTATCGCGACATTACCGGCAATCCATTCGCAATGGCTTTTTAGAGAGGGCTGCATCAAGGTAAAATAGGCGTTGTTCTTCACCCCACCATCACCACTGGATGCGGCAGAAATAAAATTGACCTGCTTTTTCTTCGCATAAGCTGCCAGTATCTGTATATCGTGCGGCTGAACAGCGCCAATGACCAGGTCTGCTGAATCAAGCTTTTTTTGAGCTATAAGCTTTTCCGGCGTTTCTGTGGCTGAAACGATATCATGCATGTATATATCAATATTGAAACCCGCATTTTTCAGGCTATCCGCAGCTATAAGGATACCTTCATAAAATGCAAGGCCCGGTTCCGCCTTTTCCGGTATTTTATTTTTGAATGTTACCGATTCGCCATTCACCAGTTCATCAAGGTACATAGGCGCCAGTATATCTACCCTGTACCTGTCCTTCATTTTTGTAAGCGGGTATCCATCTTCGGCCTTTTTTACAGAAACAACAGGCGCATTGGCTGATTCCATTTCAACCTTTGCAGTATTTATATGTTTTTGTTTTCTGCAGTCGCGTTTTAGTTTTTTACGGTCGCGTTTTAGTTTTTTACGCTCCTGCTTTTCCTTTTTCTTCTGTTCCTTTCTCAGATTTCTCACTTCCCTTCTTGACAAAGGTTTATTATCACCCAAGGTATTATTCCGGCCAGTGTTTTGGCCGTGCTGCCTGTGCATACGTTCGGCCTTCTTTTTCCAGAATTGCGCATCAGCAGGTTCGGCAATGCTTGTTGCCAGTATGATGAGCATTAAAACAAATACCAGTTTACGTTTTATCATTTTAACAGATGTTATTCCCATTCTATGGTTGCCGGGGGTTTTGAACTTATATCATATACTACACGGTTAATGCCGCGTACACGGTTGATAATATCATTAGAGATACGCGCTAAAAGATCATAGGGCAAATGCGCCCAGTCGGCGGTCATACCGTCCACCGAAGTTACGGCGCGGAGGGCGCAGGTATATTCATAAGTACGCTCATCGCCCATTACACCTACACTCTGCACGGGAAGCAGTATTGCTCCCGCCTGCCATACCTTGTGATACATGCCACTGTCGCGAAGATGCTGAATGTAAATAGCGTCAGCCTCCTGCAATAGTTTTACCTTTTCTTTTGATACAGCGCCGAGGATACGGATACCCAATCCCGGTCCCGGGAAAGGATGCCTGGATATAAATATCTCATCTATGCCCAGCTCGCGGCCTACTTTACGCACTTCATCTTTGAACAAGGAACGCAACGGCTCTATGAGTGACAAGTGCATGATCTCCGGCAGGCCGCCAACATTGTGGTGCGACTTGATAGTAGCCGACGGCCCGTGAACAGACATGGATTCAATAACATCTGGGTAAATAGTGCCCTGACCGAGGAAACTCACATCTTTTAACTGTAAGGCCTCATCATGGAAAACCTCTATGAATAAGCGGCCAATTATCTTTCTTTTTGTTTCAGGGTCGGTAACGCCATCAAGTTCTTTGTAGAATCGGTGACGGGCATCAACCCCCTTGGTATTTAAGCCGAGGTGTTTATATCCTTCCAGCACCTGTTCAAACTCACCTTTACGCAGCAGGCCATTGTCAACAAATATGCAATAGAGGTTATCTCCTATTGCTTTATGTATAAGTGTGGCCGCTACTGTTGAATCCACGCCCCCGCTAAGGGCCATGACCACTTTTTTATCTCCTGCCTGCGCTTTTATGGCAGCTACCGTTTCGTGTATAAACGCTGCCGGAGTCCAGTCTTGCTCACAGCCGCATATATCAACGATAAAGTTTTTGAGTATTTGCCTGCCATCAGTGCTATGGGTAACCTCCGGGTGGAACTGTATGGCGTGAACGGAATGTTTTGCAAAACCGGAACCCGTTTTGAAAGCGGCTACAGGTATATTGTCAGTACGGGCTATTAAAGTAGCTCCTTCCGGCAGTCGTTTTATCGTATCGCTATGGCTCATCCATACCTGGGAATCCTGCGGGATTGTGGCAAATAATGGGTCGTCGGCAATATCGCGCAGATGGGCGCGCCCGTATTCACGGTGTGTTGACTTACCTACTTCCCCACCCGATTGTTTTGCGAGCAACTGCGCACCATAACATATAGCCAGTACCGGCACATGCTGTGCTATTGCAGCAATACCAGGTGAAGGCGCCTGCGGGTCGTTTACGGAAAAAGGGCTGCCGGAAAGAATGACACCTTTTAATGAGCTATTGTACTGTATGGGTTTAGTACATGGCTGTATCTCGCAATAGACATTCAACTCGCGTATGTTGCGGGCTATCAGTTGGGTAACCTGTGATCCGAAATCGAGTATCAGTATCTTATTGTTCATACCCCAAACCCCTAAAGGGGCTTTGCTAATGGTGCGTCATTTATACACCTTGTTAAAAAAACTGTTATTCCCACGCCCACGTATTGAGGAAAGTTCCCCTTTAGGGGCGGAGGGGTTTTTTATGCCTGTGCCGTAGGCGCTCCAAAATTAAAAGGCATAGTGGTTGGTGGTTCCTGGTCTTTAATATTACCGTATTGCGCTTCAAAACGCTTTACATTATCTATAAGCGCCTTCATCAGCCGCTTGGCATGTTGTGGCGTCATCACTATGCGCGATTTCACCTTTGCTTTAGGCACATTAGGCATTACATTTACAAAGTCTATCACAAATTCGGCAAAGGAATGAGTGATAATAGCGAGATTAGCATAAGCTCCGTCAGCCATTTCTTCAGAAAGTTCAATATTGAGTTGTTGTTGTTCGGGGATTGGTTGGTCTGCCATAAGTATCGTTTTATCTGGTTGCGAATTTAAGTCAATTGCCCGAAAGGTTAATTAGTTAATAGGTTAATTGGTTAAAAAGGACAAAAAAAGTCAAATGGGTAAAGGGTAATTGGTTAAAAGGTTTGTTTTTGATGCAAATTTTAGATATAAAATGCTATGGGAACCAATATTTATAATGATTTTTATAAAAATGGTTTAAAATCCCGGTAAACCTATTAACCCTTTAACCTTTTAACCCTTTAACCTTTTCATCTTATCTTTGACCGCTATGCGCAGGTATATAACCGCCTTTTCATTGCTTTTGCTCGTTATGTCATGCAGGCCCACGGTGTTTCCACCGAAGCCGGAGGGTTATTTTCATATAGATACGCCTTCCGCTCATCAATACAGGCTTTTTGACAGCCCGGGCTTTCCTTATTCTTTTGAATACCCCGTATATAGCACTGTTGAGAATGATACCGTTTTCAAAAAGGAAAAGGCAGATAACCCCTACTGGATAAACATCAATTTCCCTTCTTTGGGAGGTGTTATTAATATTACCTACAAAGAGATCAACGCAAAACAAACTTTGCCGAAGCTGGTTCAGGACGCATGGGATATGTCCTTCTTTCACCATGAAAAAGCTGAATATATGAATGAAAAAGAGTTAAGCGTGCCCGGCAAGTACGTGCTCTTATATACGGTAGGTGGCAATACAGCATCACGCTACCAGTTTACAGTTACCGACTCCGTAAAGCATTTTATGCGGGGGGCGCTCTATTTTGATGTAACTCCTAATGCCGACTCGCTAAAGCCCGCCACCGATTTCATAGAGCAAGACATTAAGCATATATTGATGACGCTGAAGTGGAGGTAATTACTCAATAGCTCAATAGCGCAATGGCCCAATTAATGTGAAAACCTGCCTGTCGGTAGGCAGGTGTGGAAATATGAAAATGTGCAGATCCAGACATGGGGGTGGTAATCATAATTTTCAGTTGCTAACCTGTAGAGATAATCTTACTTTTACAACGATTCTGTGCTTTTGAGTGCAAATCCGGTCCCGTAGTTCAATGGATAGAATAGAAGTTTCCTAAACTTTTGATATGAGTTCGATTCTCGTCGGGACTACAAAAATGAGAGCGAAGAGTGAGGAGCGAAAGAGCGCCAGCCACTCTTCGCTTTCATTTTTCCCTCCGCTCTCGCACTGTTTCTTCGTTCTATCTGTTTTGAGCGGAACCATGTGTGACCTTGAACCAGTGGGCTACCAATTTATGGTAGTAGGATTGCCATTGTTTAAAACAAGTGTAGCCTGGTTATTGCCAAGGAAAGTAACAATAGCTGTACTGCTAACCGCCGCACCGGTTAAGTCTGTACCGTTAAACTTCACGGTAGCTGTACCGGATGTTATCTTCATAGTGGTTTTATCAATGATGATATTATCAGAGGTAAAAGTAAGTGTGCTGGCAAAAGCATGTTGATTAGTAATAAATGATTGCTGGGTACCTTTGCGCACATAAGTTTCATTAAGCACGTAGCCGGAGGATGACGACTGTACCCCGCTTACAGAAATCTGCGCAGAAGTAGTGTCGGCAGATGACATGAGCACGAATGAGTAACTGCTGCTGCCGGTGATGGTGGTGTTGTAACCGGTGGTCACGCCACCTGTGCATACACTGGTGCGATTATACACAAGATTGAAGCTATAAGTAATAAGCGCCCCTGCATGACTGGCGCCTGAGATAGTAGTATCACTGCTCTGCCCACAGGCAAGATTTGCTGTGGCTATTAGCTTTGCAGTGTTTTCACTTTGAGTTGCTATGCCATTGCCTGATCCCGATACAGCATCAGTTACTGCCTGTATCATATC
>JBIOGX010000047.1:0-11244 GCA_044448445.1 Chitinophagales bacterium | reverse complement strand
GTATCATAGTGGCTTGCGGGTCTATATCCGCGCTCACGTTTATTGTGTAAGTAAATTTATGGTTCATGCGCATAGCTTCCAGTTGCATATACCATTCCAGCGCTTCCAGGTCTTCGGCCAGGGGCACTTCTTTTTCTTCCGAGTTTTCCAGTATCACGCGCATCAGCCGGGCAAATTTGGTGAGGTAGTTATCGGCAGCCTGCGTCTCATTGCGCGAAATGTAATCACTGACAGAGTTAAGCGAATTGAAAATAAAGTGCGGATTCATTTGTGCACGCAGGGCTTTCAGCTCTGTATCTGTTACCTGCGCTTTCAGTTCGGCATCAGCCTTTGCCTGGTCTGCATCACGCTTCCTTTTATAGAAGCCAAAGCTGCCGGCGCCTGCAATAAGCAGTAATATACTTCCGCCAATAGCTCCGTTGCCCACTGTTCGCTCGTGCATTATTTCCGATGCGGCAAGCGCCTGTTTTTTATCGTTATCTGCTTTTGTTTTTGCTTCTTCTTTAGTAAACTCGTATTGCAACTCCTTGCGATCTATCTCCTGTTTTTTATCGGTATTCATAACGCTATCCCGCAGGGTTATGAAGGTCTTATAAGCGGCAAGCGCCTGCTTGTCTTTATGCTGTTTCTCATAGATTCTGCTAAGGAGCTCATAGACCTGGTACTCCCTGCCTATATCTCCTATTTTAGTAACGTCATCCAGTGTTTGTTTACAATAATATTCTGCTTTTTGAAAATCATTCTTTTCGGCATATACATCAGCCAGGCCACTTTCAGCCATTGACCTTACATTAATATTTGCAGGATCTTTTAATATTTCTTCACAATTTTTAATTGCATTGGCGTAGTCCTTTTTCTCTATATAAATCTCTGTAATACTGGACAAGATATAGCCCACATACAATGTCATGCCTAAAGCCCTGGCCTTTACCAATGCCTGGTCAAGAAAGTAATACCCGCTATCCAGTTTTTTAAGGTTTATATAATCGTCGCCAACATTGAGTAATGCGAGAACTTCTTCGGTTTTTGGCCCCATCTTTTGTGTCGCTTCCAGATACTTCCGGTGATAAATTAACGCCTGATCGTATTGCTGCATCCCTGCGTAAATATTAGCCCTCATTGTGTACATACTATTTATGAACCGCTGATTGCCGCTTTTTTCAGCAGCCGTTTCCGCTAATAGCAGGTTATCAAAGGCATTTTTATAATCCGATAGTGTTATGTAAACGCTTGTGATAGCCCTGTAAGCCAAAATCCTGCCCTTGGCCCAGTTAATGGAATTTGATATTTGCAATATTTCCTGCGCATACTGCAACGCCTTAGCCGGATCGCTGAGTGTTAACGGCTCCGTAAGCGCATTTAACAACAAGGCACGTGTGGAGTCTGGTTTTAAATGCAGTGATAGCTCTTTTTGCATGGAGTCGGCCTGGTGTTTATTGGTAACCTGTGCAAAACTATTTGCGGTAAACAAGCACAACACGATGAGAAAAGATATTTGTTTCATAATAAACCGTTTTAAGCGCCCTAAAGAAAATAAAAAATGTGAAAATTTCATTGGCTTTGGAAAGATACTGTAAATTGTTATTAAGGAAAAACATTTTGGGAGAATCGAATTGTGTACCATACCCCACTGGTCGAAGTCTCCCTTCAACCTAAGAGCACCTCTTTTTAAAAAAAATAAAGCCCCCAATTTCTTGAAGGCTTTTGTGACCCGGATTGGATTCGAACCAATGACCCCCAGCTTAGAAGGCTGGTGCTCTATCCAGCTGAGCTACCGGGCCGTGCTGCTGGAGTAAAACTATTTAGACAGTCTTACCTGCCCATTTATTTTTGATAAATTCTTTTCCAATACCCGATTTCAAATATACTTCTCTTTTTCTCGCTTCACCTCTTGTATCATAAGACTCAAAAAAGAAAAGCTCCCATGGCCTATGTGCCTTAGTTAACTTATTTTCACCTCTATTATGACGTGCAAGCCTATCTGCCACATTCTCTGTCATACCTACATAAAAATGGCCATTTACATTGCTTCTTATAACATATACAAAGAACATCATTACAAAATATTTTCATGACCCGGATTGGATTCGAACCAGTGACCCCCAGCCCTGCCTGCCAGTAGGCAGGTTAGAAGGCTGGTGCTCTATCCAGCTGAGCTACCGGGCCAGCTACTGGATTTAAAAACTTGATCATTTATACTATAAACGGGATAAATTTGTGCATTTATTAATTACTGGTTTTGCGCCTTTATTTTTTATCCGCCGCGGCGAATTATCAAATAATAATACTTTGCGTCTTTGCGTGAAACTTTCATTGCACTAATTTACATAGCGAGAAGTATAAAAGTGTGCAAATTTAGGGAAAATATTCTCATCTCCGCTCAGGCTCATTTTCAGGTGCTATTACCGGCTGCTTTTGCTGTTGTTGCTGCGGATCAAGAGCGGGAGCCTCTCCATCCTTTAATATAGTTACCGGAATAAGATCTTTCATATAATTATACATCTCATTATCCCATCTGAAACCATCATACTGGCCGCTGGGCACATAAGTATATTTACGGTTAGGGTCATTTACTTGTGAAACCAATTTATCAAATATGATCACCTTTCTTTCCTCGTCCCAATTCAGCCCGGCATGAACTTCTTTTTTATATTCCAGGATAAACCGGTTAATCCTTTGCCTCGGAAAATTTTCTGACGCCACGCCAAAGATCGGCGCGCCGAATGTTACCCCCTTCTCATCGAGCGTCATAGGATCAAGCACCTTTTTATTGCTGCGGGGGTCTGATGAGTTCAGCCCGAATAGTGTATATACCTTATGCCCTCCTGCCTCGTGCGACATGATACGGTAGTATAAAGCCCCAAACCATTTGCCTCCGGTAAGAATACTGTCTTCAGCTCCTTTTCCCATCTGCTCAGAGTAATCACGTAAACCGTAAAGTTTCAGTTTTTCCTGTGGTAACTGTACAGCGCCAAAATAAACTTTTAACACAGACGATGGCACTATCTCCCAGTTGAAGATGCGGAAAGTCTGGTCATCGGAATAAATAATGTTGATTTTGTCCTTCAGCTTGTCAAAAGGATAGAAATAGGAATTAGGTATTTTTAATGTCCTGATTAATTGCTTCACAAAACGCTCAGAGTAGCCCACATGCGCATCAGGTATTAAAGCCCCATACATTGAATCAGCAGTAACTATCAATGAATCCTCCATGATCTGGAATTTCTCCATATCCTGTAGCGGTATATTTTGGGAAATAGCCCTGCTAAAGGCTAACAGTGCAACAAATAACATTATACCTACCTTACCAAAAACAGCTATTTTATTCCTTATTTTCATCTGAAAATAATTTGTCATTGTTCCATACTTCAAACCTAAACAATTTTTCGTTAAAAATACGATAAGATGCGATAACTATGTTTTTCCCCTAAAAGCTATTATTTTCGGGGTCTAATTAGCTCGCCTGATGCACTTAGTCCAACAGATACTGTTTATACTTTTAGCGCTTACAGCCATATATATATTCTATAAAAAAGTCGCGGAAATGCGGCGTAATATCCTGTTGGGAAGGGACGAAGACCTTAGCGACAACCAGGGTCAGCGTTGGAAAAACATGCTGCTGCTGGCAATAGGGCAAAAAAAGATGTTCAAAAAGCCTTTACCTGCCTTATTGCACATAGCCGTATATGCAGGATTTATCATCATCAATATAGAAATACTGGAAATATTCCTCGATGGTATATTAGGCGTACATCGGTTATTTGCCCCCATGATTGGGATACTTTATACTTATCTGATAGGTTTCTTCGAGGTATTGGCCGCTCTTGTATGGATTGCCTGTGCCATCTTCCTCATTCGCAGGAATATCCTGAAAGTGCGCCGCCTGAATATGAAGGAACTGGCGGGCTGGCCTCGTGAAGATGCCAATATTATCCTCTTTACCGAGATCATACTCATGAGCCTTTTCCTCGTCATGAATACCGCAGACCTCACCCTGCAAAGCCACCACGCAGAGCACTATACACAAACAGCTACTTTCTGGATCACCGGTAATTTTACAGGAATGTTTGCAGGTCTCCAGGACGGTAATCTGATAGGCATAGAGCGGGGTTGCTGGTGGCTGCATATCATTGGCGTATTCTTTTTCCTTAACTACCTGCCCTACTCTAAGCACTTCCATGTCCTCCTTGCCTTCCCTAATGCCTATTACTCCAAACTGATACCACAGGGAGAAATAAAGAATATGCCGGAGATACAAAACGAGGTGCTTTATATGATGGAACCCGATAAGGCTCCTGCAGCAACTTCACAACCTGAACACAAACGTTTTGGCGCCAAAGACGTTACCGACCTAAGCTGGAAGAACCTGCTCGACGCATATTCCTGCACAGAGTGTGGCCGATGTACGGCAGTATGCCCTGCAAACCTTACCGGAAAAAAGCTCTCCCCCCGCAAAATAATGATGGATACCCGCGACAGGCTGGAGGAAATGGGCAGAAATATAAATGCGAATAAAGAATTTAAAGACGATGGCAAGTCCCTGTTAGGAAACTATATAACAGTGGAAGAATTACGCGCCTGCACCACCTGCCAGGCCTGTGTGGAAGCTTGTCCCGTCACTATTGATCCGCTATCTATCATCATGCAGCTACGCCGCAACCTCATCATGGAAGACAGCAACGCCCCCCAGGAATGGAATCAGATGTTTGGCAATATAGAGAACAATATGGCCCCCTGGAAGTTCAGCCCTGATGACAGAGATGCGTGGACGAGGGAATAGGGGCTGATGACAGGGTCTGCCGACTGCCCTTGCATACTGCTACTTGCTAAATATCGGTACTAAAGCTTAAAAAAAGATTATGGTAAGATCAATGAATGAATTTTCAGCAAACGGAGAAACCCCCGAAGTACTCTTCTGGGTAGGCTGCGCGGGTAGTTTCGACCAGCGCGCTCAGAAAATAACCAGGGCCTTCACGCAGATACTCGATAAGGTAGGTATTAAGTTTGCCATTCTCGGCAAGGAAGAAATGTGTACCGGTGATCCCGCGCGCCGGGCGGGCAACGAGTTCCTGTTCCAGATGATGGCTTACAACAATATCCATACGCTTAATGGCTACAACATAAAAAAAGTAGTAACCATTTGCCCTCATTGTTATAATATTTTCAAGAACGAATATCCTGCATTAGGCGGCAATTATGAGGTCATGCACCATACTACTTTTTTGCAGCAGTTAATTAATGAAGGGCGTGTGAAACTGAAGGACGGCGGCGCATTCAAAGGAAAAACCATCACCTACCACGACAGTTGCTACCTCGGGCGCGGAAATGGTATATACGATGCCCCACGCGAGGTGTTGCAGGCTTTTGATACACAACTTATAGAAATGAAACGCTGCGGCAGCAATGGTATGTGCTGTGGCGCGGGCGGCGCGCAAATGTTTAAAGAAGAAGAACCCGGTACAACACGCGTTAACTTCGACCGTGCGGAACAGGCGCTGGAAACGGGAGCTGTGGTAATAGCATCTAATTGCCCTTTTTGCATGACCATGCTTACCGATGGCGTAAAAAACAAAGAAAAAGAGGACTCCGTAAAGGTGCTCGACATAGCCGAAATGGTCGCCATGTCGCTATAATGGCATAATTTTGTAAGTCAAAATAAATAGTTCCCCGCCGTGGCGGGGCTGGGGTTATGAAAAACAAAACACTGGTATTAGGCGCATCTGAAAATCCGGATCGGTATAGCAATAAAGCCATTCTTAACCTGCTTAGTAAGGGCAAAGAAGTGGTTGCCGTTGGCAAAAAAGCCGGCAATGTAAGTAATGTGGAAATTCACACGGAGCCAATAAAAACAGATGACATAGATACAGTAACCTTATATCTTAACCCGCTCCACCAAAAACCCTACTACGACTACATCATTTCTTTAAAACCCCGGCGTATCATCTTCAATCCTGGCGCTGAGAATGAGGAACTGGAGCGGCTCGCTGCAAAAGAAGGTATAAACATACTCGAAGCCTGTACCCTCGTAATGCTGAACACAGGACAGTATTAAAGGTTAACTTGCCTACCGGCAGGCAGGTTGGTTAAAAAGATAAAAGGTTAAAAGCGCTCATGAGGCTATATTGTTGCATTTTAATTGAAAAACATTAATTTTAAGACATCAAATAAAAACCAATTTATGCAATATCGCCAATTGCTAAGTGAAATTGTCGAAATAAGTCCTGCCATATGGCGTAGGGATTTTTCTTTTTTTCAAGGCGCAAAGGCTGCGAATAGCGAGCTATTTAAAGCATTTGCAACGAAGAAAAAATGGAAAATAACAAGTCAGATGGTAGGACTTGTTTTGACAACTTCACTAAGGCTAACTACATTAACAGCATTTGTACTTTTCATTCTTACTACCACACTCTTTGCGCAAAAGCAAAGGTACCGTAACACAGTGCTGTATAGCGCTGAAAATTCTCCGTCAGGGCAAGTAGCCGGGAAGATCACAGGCAATGCAGGCCCGATGGACGGCGTACGGGTTATATTAACACATGAGGGCAAGGTGATATCTGATCTTATAACCGGTGTAAATGGAACGTACGAATTTAAAGGACTTTTACCAGGCAGGTATGATATTTCCTGTTTTAAAACAGATTACAGGAAACACATCATTAATGAAATCCCTGTTTTAGAAAACCACCTTACACGTATTGAGATTAAGCTCCTCGTGCTTAATGATTGGCGTGAAGAAAGGAACCCAAAAACCGTGTATTACGAAGACCTCAAAGATACAAAGATCGAAAAACTGAAGTAACCAAAGAATACTACCGCATTTTACGTCTGTTATAGTATAACCACATGCCTATCAGATAACACTACCCAATTCCAAATCCCTAATTCCTAATTCCAAAAAACTACCCCAGCCACAACGCACCGCCAACACTATCCCTGCTTGCGCCCGTTACGCTGCTGAATACATTCACTTCTTCACGCCACCTGAGTGTGCCTATCAGCGCCATCACAAGCGCTTCTTTATACTTCACCACTGAGGCATCAGGTACTACTACAGTTACGTTATAAGGAGCTAATGCCTTTTCTAAATGCGCTATTAAAAAACGATTGAAAGCGCCGCCGCCTGTGGCAAGAAGCGTGGCCTGTTCTTTATTATGTAGATATTGTTTTACTGCACCTGCTATCTGTTCAGCTATATGTATAGTTACAGTATGCAACAGGTCATAAGTATTGTGGCTGCTTTCTAACAGTGTAGGGAAAACCATATCACACGCAGCCTCATTACTCAGCGATTTCGGCGGCTGTTTTTTGTAATAGTCCGCATTGTTCAGTTCATCCAGTATTGCCGGTAAGAGGCTACCCCGCCCTGCCATGACACCATCTTCATCCATTGTTTTGCCTTCACGTGTGGCAAGAACATTCAGAATCTGGTTGGCCGGGCAAACATCAAACGCCATAAATGTATCCGCATTGCGAACCGTAATATTGGCAATACCGCCTATGTTCAGGAGGTAATCATACCCGTCAAAAAGCATTTTATCTCCAATAGGCACAATAGGCGCTCCCTGCCCGCCCAGAGCCACATCCATAGCGCGCAGATCACTGATTACAGGCAGGCCGGTAACAGCCGCTATGGCTGCCCCATCCCCTATCTGGCAAGTGGTATTATTTTGCGGTTCATGAAAAACCGTATGCCCGTGCGATGCTATAAAATGCACCTTGTGGCTCAGCTCATGCTTTGATATAAATTCATTGATCTGTGTTCCGAGGTATCGGCCGTAACGGGTATTGAGCTTTAAAAAATCTGCTACATTAATATCTGTTGCGCTCCGCAGGTCAGCTATCCACCGGTCAGAATAAGGAAGGCAACCGGCATGAAGTATCTCGTATTTCCATAGGCCTCTCACTTCTTCCAGTTGTACGTATGCTATATCCAGCCCGTCCAGCGAACTTCCCGACATCAGCCCTATTACTTTGTAAACCATAGCGTAAAAATAGGAATTTGGGGGTTAGGAATTAGTAATTGGGAATTTGGGTTGGATTATAAAAATTATGTTATCCTTAGTGAAGATGATTAAATAAAATCCATCAAGTTTAATGATTATGTTTCTTTTGTGCGAGGCATCCCAACAATCGTCGGGACGAATAGCAAGCTATTTAAGGCTTTTGCAACGAAGCACAAATGGAACAGAGTTGTTGAAATTGGTGGATTTTATTTAATCATCTTCACTTAATTATCTGTATTTCACAAAACAATCCAAATTCCAAATCTCCAATTCCAAATTCCATTTTAAAAAACCCACTCTTCCTCCAGCCACTCTTTCATTTTCATATCCGTAAAGTCAATTTTTATCGGCACAATAGAAGCATAACCATTCTTCAGCGCTTCTGCATCCGTTCCCGGCTCTGTATCCATGTTTATAAATTTACCCGTCATCCAGTAGTAATCCTTCCCGCGCGGGTCAACCCTGTGGTCAAATTCCTCAGCCCATTTGGCATGCGCCTGCCTGCAGATCTTCATGCCTTTAAAATCAGCTATGGTAGTTACAGGCACATTCACATTCAGTAGTATGTGTGGAGGCATTTGCTGTGTGAGCATCCTGCGGGCAAGCTCATGCGCCACCTTCTTGGCCACTGTAAAATCTGCATCAAACCTATAGTCAAGTAAAGACAGGCCAATGGACGGCACACCCTCTATAGCCGCCTCCATGGCAGCGCTCATAGTGCCTGAATAGATGACATTAATGGAATGGTTCGCCCCGTGATTTATTCCGCTCAGGCATAAATCCGGTTTGGCGTGCAGTATCTTATCTCGCGCCAGCTTTACACAATCTGCCGGAGTCCCGCTGCATTGCCAGGAGTCTATTCCTTCAAAAAGATCAACTTTATTAAGCCTTAACGGATCGCCTACCGTTATCGCATGCCCCATCCCCGATTGCGGGCTGTCCGGCGCTACTACAATCACTTCTCCCAGGTCCCTTACCGCATTTACTAACGCATGAATACCGGGAGAAGTAATGCCATCATCATTGGTAATAAGAATAACTGGTTTTTGTTGTTGCATCTAAAAAAATTCATTCAGTTTTTATCCTTCGCACCCTGGCGGTCTTAAATTTTTATCCTTCGCGGTGGGTTATCAAACAATTATACTTTGCGGCTTCGCGCCCCTGCCTACCGGCAGGCAGGTTTGCGAGAAACTTTTTTACTCACAAATACCCTATGACATTGCCTCTTAATTCACCCTCGGCACAAATGGCATCATCATCATGGCCTTCCCGTTCATCTTACGCAGGTCCTGTATTTTTTCATACCATTCATATCCTTCGCCAAGTTCCTGTTTCATTGCAGCTTTTATAGACTCATTGGCATTTGTCCTGGAGCTGATCCTGCGCAGCAGCCTCGTTAATTTATCTTCAGCAGCCGGGTAAGTTACCACTTTGTAATCCTTAATATTGGCCATACTTGCAGCGCTTGCAATAGCGCGACTGAGTCCGCCCATACCATCCACAAGCCCTATGTCCATAGCATCACTGCCTGTCCATACCCTGCCTTGTGATATCGTATCCACATCTGATGCGGTCAGCCTTCTTCCTTGCGCTACATGATTTTTGAACAGCGCGTAAATAGTGTCAACCGAATTTTGCATACGTTTTGCTTCCTGTGGCGTCAGCGGGCGTGAGATGGTCGGTTCATCAGCAAACGGAGCGTTTTTCACTTCGTCAAAGGTGACGCCTAACTTATTTTTCATCAGCTTGTCCATACTGAATAACATGCTGAATACGCCAATGCTGCCGGTTATCGTGTTGGGCATAGCAAAAATACTATCTGCCTGGCTCGATATGTAATATCCGCCTGACGCCGCATAATCGCCCATAGACACAATGAGATGTTTCTTCTGTTTTAGCAGCGTCAGTTCCCGCAGTATCACCTCTGAAGCCATCGCGCTCCCGCCCGGAGAGTTTACACGCAGCACAACCGCTTTTATTTTATCATCATTTCTCACCTTTCGTATCTCGTCGCAAAAAGTTTTTGACGCGATCTCGTTGTCATCTGTTTGTTCTCCATCCACTATATTTCCTTCCGCAATAAGTATAGCTATTTTTTGGTCTTTTAGCTTACCATCTGCTCTCGCTGCCCTATCAGCTACCCTGTTGTTTTTTGTATAGTCGTTTATGGCAACGTATTTAATTTCATCGCTTTCTTTCTGCCCTGTTCTAACGCGCAGCCTTTGCTCCACTTCATCCCAGTATAGCAGGCCGGCTATCATTTTACACTTCAGCGCATCGGCAGGAAATTGCACTACCCCGTTTACCGCCCATTGATGTATAGTGTCTTTATCCGCATGAGTGTATTGGGCGGCAGCTTCGAGAAACTGGTTCCATATACCCTTTTGAAATGCCTGTATCTGTATGCGGTTGGGCTCGCTCATTTTATCTGCACGGAATGGCTCGGTGGCGCTTTTGAATTTGCCCGCATAAAAAATCTCAGGCTCTAATTCCAGCTTTTCCAATGTCCCCTTGAAGAAAGCGAGCACCGTAGCGAAACCTTTTAACTCTATATGGCCTGCGGGATTCAGATAAACACTATCGGCTGCCGAAGCAACATAATAAGCGCTTTGTGTTATATGCTCCCCGTATGCGTAAATGAATTTTTTGGAAGTTTTGAAATCCATTAGTGCAGACCTCAATTGCTGCAGCGTAGCCCAGCCATTGGGCGACGGGCTTAACTTCAGCAATATTCCTTTTATATTACCATCTGTTTTAGCACGCACTATGGCTTTCGTTAAATCATAAAGGCCGCCTTCATAAGCCGCGCCATCTTCATTAAACATGGCAAGTGAATTAATTGCACCCTGTTCATGTATGCGTTTTCCCAGGTCTATCACCAGCACATTGCCATTCTTCTTATCAGCCTCTTTCTCATCTATGGATTTTGTTAAGCCCGCTATACCTGCTATGATCAGGCCAATAACGATAAACCCCGCCACGACCATCGCCAGCAGGGATGCGAAAAACATTTTAAAGAATTCTTTCATAAACTTATTTGATTAATGAAGTGCAAAGATACACAAGCCCAATCAATACCTGCCATTCCATAGTAATACCATTTAGTCTCCCTAACGCGTTGCGATGTTTCGTTAAAAACAATAGTTTATTGTATAGAAGACATTTAAAGTACACTATGGCATTTATAGAAACAATAGCCCCGAACTTTAGTTCGGGGGATAATACAAATAACACATGGCTT
>JBIOGX010000046.1:0-11331 GCA_044448445.1 Chitinophagales bacterium | reverse complement strand
GTTATAGTTGATTGCTGCTATGGAAACCAATGGAAGATCATTCATAAAATTTCTTTATGGTTTCTATAATATAGGCTATGTCGTTTTGTTCCATCCCCGGCCAGACAGGCAGGCTAAGGCAGGTATTTGCCAGCTTTTCCGCAATCGGGAAGTCTCCCTTCCTGTAACCTAACCGCCCTAAAGCTTTTTGAAGATGTGGCGGAACCGGGTAATGGATCAAGGTGTCAATTCCATTTGCAGATAAATGTTTAGACAGATGATCTCTCTTATCTGAGCGAATAACGTATAAATGATACACATGGGTTGCATCAGGATGCGTACAGGGTAACACCAATCCATCAATACCCTGTAAACCTTCATCGTACCCTGCCGCAATTTGTTGTCTTTGAATAGTCCATGAGGCTAAATATTTCAATTTTACCGAGAGTAGCGCAGCCTGCAATTCATCAAGGCGCATATTATAGCCGGAAATTTCATTGTAATATTTTTTTTCTGAACCATAATTTCTGAGCATCCTCAATTTATTGGTTAGCGCTTCATCATTGGTAGTGATGGCGCCTCCATCACCTAATGCACCCAGGTTTTTCCCGGGGTAAAAACTTGTAGCATTAACTATTCCCCATGAACCGGTTTTAATATCTTTAAAAGAAGCCCCATGGGACTGTGCGTTATCTTCAACAATATGCAAGCTATTTTTGTTTGCCAGCTCCGCTATTTTGCCCATTTCACATGCCTGTCCATATAAATGCACTGGAATTATCACCTTTGTTTTTGGCGTTATGGCGGCTTCTATTTTTTGCGGATCAATGTTGCAGGTATTGATATCCGGCTCGACAAAGACAGGGGTAGCTCCGGCATGTAATACAGCCAATACGGTGGCTATGTATGTATTTGAAGGAACAATTACCTCATCGCCACTCCCGATATTTAATGATTTAAGTGCAAGGAATAATGCGTCCAGCCCATTGCTAACTCCTACTGTAAACTTTACTTCGTTGAATTTGGAATATGTGGCTTCAAATGCGCTCAACCTTTCTCCAAGAATAAACCTGCAATTGTCGTAAACATCTTCAAATGCCTTCATCATCTCATCCTTTATCACGGCATGAGCAGGTTGAAAATTGAGGAAAGGAATATGTTTGTTTAATGATGGCATGAATAGAAAATATTTACTAAATGCTATATTTTACAGATGAGAATATCCTCACGCCTGTTATACATAGGCAGTTTGGAATTTTGGGGAAGCAAGTATGTTTCAAACCCGAAACCACGGTATCGCTGAAGAATCCCCATTATTATACCATCATCTATTTCTCCCGGTTCAAGGTTCGGCATACTTATTTCCGGTACAGTATTTGTTTTTGTAAAATCTTTATGGAATTGTATGCCTGTTTCGGTAGCAAAAAAACGCTTCCTTTTTGAAATATTTGGGATATCTCCTATCAGCATTTTTCCACCGGGTTTCAGCAGCGATAAAGCAGAATCAATAAATTTATAGGTACATGTATGATAAAAGGGGCCGCAATGCAAAATGCTATAGCAGACTATAAAGTCAACCCGGTTCTGATAATCTTTTATTAAGCCGGGCATCTGTTCAGGGAAAAATCCATAAAACCGCTTCACTATCCCGTCTTGCGGCAGCAAATCAAGCATTTCTTTAGAATCGGCCCACAAAAGGTCAAATTTCATTTGCTTACAAAAATCCAGCGTCATCAAAGGCAGATCAGTGCAACCCGGACCAATATCCAGCCATGTTTTATTCTGCTCTTCCAGATCAACTGATAGTTTTTGTAAAATATCAAGGAAGATATCCAACTCTTTCCCATTCCGGTAGCTTTCGGGGAACCCGATTTTTTCATAAACAGAAATGGTTTTATCTGCCGCTAACGTTTTTAAATCGTCGAAGGATAAATTTTTGTATTGAGCATAGTCTTTTCCACTCATAAACCAGGTTTAAAACATTTTAGTAAAGGTAAACTTCGGCGATATTTTACACCCTATACTTTCCTTAAATTCACAAAGGCCATAATTAGGAACGCTATCTTCGGTAGCAATCCCGATGTGCACCTTTCTTTTTCCTATACTTTTATAATGCCCGAATATTTTATAAACCAGGAAATTCATTGGCCTCATTTCACTAAACCCATCCCGGTCGCCCCAGTAGGGCACATAAACAATATGTTCGTTTACGTGGTAAACGATTGCAGCAGCAATACTCTGCCCATCTTTATAACACAGAAAAAAATCAGCAGGTATTATTTTTGAAGTAGCTATTATTTCCTCATGCTTCATCGTCATTGGAAACCCTTTGGCAATCCTGTTCGCTTCTATTACTCCATACACTTCTTTTATCTCTTCTGTGTTTTCGCATATATTGAACCCGATAACACTTTCCATACTCATTTTCAGGTTTTTGCGGGCATTATACCATATCTGTTCGTTGTATGCTATCCCGCTATCCAGGTCAAAATAAAAATCAAGATCAAGATTACTTGTCTTAAAGTGTTTGCGGTATAAAACATTCATCAATTTGGCAAGGAATGTTTCATTATAAAAAAGCGGGGGTAAGATCAATTTTATTCCTACGAAATTATTCTGTAAAACGTATTCTTCCAATAAACTAATGGATGCTTCAATGTGTGAGATTTGCAAACTATCTTTCAAAAAGGAGAACCCGCCGAATGGCGCTGAAAACGGAGAAATAAGCATATTATTTTTTACTCCGGCTATCAAGCCTAAACGATATTTACGCTCTTTAAATAATAAATATTTCACCCCATCACACTTATGTTTATTCAAATCATTAAACCCCGCAGTATTAAATACATGGTAAGGGGCATTGAATATCAAATTATATTCATCATACCCGGTTTCAATTAGCTCCATAGATCATTTTGAATTCATCATACTCCCGTATATAATCATCTTCATCAAACTTCTCTGATGCAAAGACCAAACAAATAGCCCCGGACGAAAAGTTTTCTATTTCTCTCCATATACCGGGCCTTAAATACAATCCGAGGTTAGACCTGTTCAATTGCACTGTTTTTTTATTTACACCATCGTTCAGTGTTATATCAAAACTCCCGCAGATTGGTATAATAAATTGTTCCAGGTTTTTATGAGCATGCCCGCCCCTGCTTGCTCCGCCCGGAATATCATAAAGATAATAGACCCTCGATATTTCAAATGGAATTTCTTTTCTGTTTTCAACAGTAGTAACAGTCCCATTATGGCTTCTGGAACCAGGCAAATAAATAATATTGCAATCAAATACCCTGAACCTTTGAGACATCTTTTACGGCTAATTGAAAGGTAGAAAAATCAATAAAATTATCAGCATTACCGGCGTCCTCATCAGTGATAATCAATGCCACACTATTAGTAGAAAAATTTACCAATTGCCGCCATATCATTTTGGGAATATACAGGCACATATCCGGCCGGTTTAATGAATACCTGGTTTCCTGAAATCCATCGCCGGCAATTACTTCAAAACTGCCAGATAAAGCTATTATTAGCTCCCGGGAATGTTTATTGGCTTGCCCATCCCTGTCCGCCCCGGAAGGTATATCATTTATCCAATACACTTTCCTGATCTCAAAAGGAATTTGATCAGGGTATTGCAGGAATGAAATATTTCCCCGCACATCGGGTATTTTTGGAATTGTTAATAACCTCACATTATCTAATTACATAGAATACCGCTAAAGTACAAATTATTACACAATTTATTAGTACCTAAAAAGTAAAATTGATTCATTTTTTGGCAAAGTATTTTTCTAATAGCTCCATCTGAAGGTCAGGGTTACTAAAGCGCATTTCTTCAAGTGCATTGTTTTATGTCTCATGCTCCATGCCAACTAAACCGATTATTTACGATATTTTTGCCGCAAAATAGGCTTCTTTTGAGTGTTTCTGTTTTTTTAATAACACCGCCATTTACGCAATTGAATACTCCGTATCCGGCAACAGCGTATCTGAAAGGTTTCCTGGATACAAGAAACATAACTTCTTTCCAGGCAGATCTTGGCATTGAGGTTACGCTGGCTTTATTCTCAAAGCAAGGTTTGCGACAGTTGTTCAATCAAATAAATATTGATGCCAAGCCCTTATCTGAGAACGCATTTAGGATAATTGCTTTGCAGGATGATTATATACATACTATTGATGCGGTGATCATGTTTTTACAGGGCAAGGATCCTACACTGGCACACCTGGTCTGTAAAAGGGGTTTCCTGCCGGAAGCTTCACGCTTTGTACAGGCAGATGATTTACATTGGGCTTTTGGCAGTATGGGTACACAGGACAAAGCCAAACATCTGGCTACCATGTATCTCGAAGACCTGTCAGACCTCATCAGGGAATGTGTGGATACGCATTTTGGTTTCAGCCGCTATGCCGAGCAGCTTGGCCGTTCCGCCAATAGTTTTGATGAGTTGTATGGGGCTTTGCAAGAAGGCTATACCTATATAGACAGCATACTTATCAATATCCTGTCTGCCCGAATGGCTGTAATACAACCTGCCCTGGTGGCTATTTCCGTTCCTTTCCCCGGCAACCTGTATGCCGCATTTCGTTGTGCACAGTGGATCAAAAAAAATCATCCTGCCGTAAAAGTGGTAATGGGTGGGGGCTTTCCAAACACTGAATTACGTTCACTGTCGGATGAACGGGTGTTTGAGTTTTTCGATTTTATCACATTAGATGATGGTGAAGCGCCGGTAGAAAACCTGGTACATTATATTGAAGGAAATAAGCCTTTAGAAGAACTGAAGCGCACTTTTACATTGGCAGATGGTAAAGTGATTTATATTAACAACAATTTGTGCAGTGATTATAAGTCGGGTCAGGTGGGCACTCCTGACTACAGTGATCTTTTACTTGATCAGTATATTTCAGTAATAGAAGTGGTGAACCCTATGCACAGCCTGTGGAGCGATGGCAGATGGAACAAACTAACCATGGCGCATGGCTGCTATTGGGGTAAATGCACTTTTTGTGATATTTCGCTTGACTATATCAGGCTTTATGAACCGCTTTCGGCGCAATTACTCTGCGACCGTGTTGAAGAAATAATTACACAAACCGGGCAGACCGGCTTTCATTTTGTTGATGAGGCGGCGCCGCCTGCTTTGATGCGGGAGTTCGCATTGGAGATCATCAGGAGAAAGATCACTATAAGCTGGTGGACCAATATAAGATTTGAAAAAAGCTTCACCCGCGATCTGTGTTTATTACTTAAAGCATCGGGTTGTATTGCCGTGTCGGGAGGCCTGGAGGTCGCTTCAGACCGCCTGCTGAAACTAATTCAGAAAGGAATCACCGTGGGACAGGTAGCGGTGGTATGTAAACATTTTACTGAGGCTGGTATCATGGTGCATGCCTACCTCATGTATGGGTTCCCCACACAGACCGCGCAGGAAACAATAGACTCTTTAGAAATGGTGCGGCAGCTATTCCAGGCAGGAATTTTGCAGTCTGCTTTCTGGCACCGGTTTGCTATGACGGCACACAGTCCCGTAGGCCTGTACCCTGAAAAATTCGGGGTCAAAAAAGAAACCGGGGCAACAGGCGCTTTTGCCAATAATGATATAGTTTATACGGATCCTTCTGGCACAGACCATGATGCTTTTACCGCCGGGCTAAAAAAATCCTTGCTCAATTATATGCTCTCGGCCTGTTTTGATTACCAGCTGCAAAAGTGGTTTGATTTTAAAGTGCCGAAAACATTAGTACTGCCGGATCATATTGTTAAAGCATTGGAAGAAGGTGAGTATGGAACCATTATGTCCACAGCTAAGATTGTTTGGCTCGGTAAAAAACCTTTAGTGGAAAAATTTACAAAGTCGAAAAAAGGTGTGCAATGGGAAATGTTGGCGCTCACATTTCAAGGCAGGCAGGGAATTATAAATATTAAAACAGATCAACAGCAAGGACTATGGCTTGCCGCTATGCTGCAACAACTATCGGTGGACAATTTTAAGACATATACCAGGCAGGAGGTTAAAGAAAACTATGAGGCTGCCGGGTTAGAAAACTTTGAGCTATTCTGGGACAACAAACCGGTAACTTCGCTGTATAGATTAGGATTGCTGAGCCTGTAATAAATACGATAAGATTGCCTTCTTTACTTAAAACCATGAAGCAGATACTATACCTTGCACTTTGCTTTTCATCCATATTGCATGGTTCCTGCAAAACCATGCAGGCACATAAACCCGCACCGCAGAAGGCCGGGGCAACCGCTGTTTCGATGTCCTGCAAAATTGAAGGCAGGATAATTGAGGTTATGGACATGAGGGATGAGGATACCGGGAGCGTATGTTCAAAATATCCATGCATGGCAAAAGTGAAAATAATGGATGTCTTTGGGTGCGGGTCGTCTATCATGCTTACATTAAATGAAAGCGACACGGTTGAGATCAGGTTTCTTTATACGCTCCATAATACATCAGAACTTTTCCCAACAATGAAAACTCAATACCCCGGTTTAAAGATAGGAGATGTATTTATTGCAAACGTAGAACAGCGGCTTAAAGTTGGCTCCGGCGTCCAACTCATAATTTATGATTATCAATTGAGAAAATAACTACCGTATGTTTTTTTTTGTATCTTTAGTAAATACTAAACATGAGATCATGAAAAAATTGTACATACCGCTAATAAGTGCATTTATTATTGCAGCCCTTTACATTATTTCCACTGCTCATAGTCCATCTGTTATTAACCGCCATTATGGAGCTGCGGATGCCCTGGGATCAGATGATGATGCCAATGCAAGGTATAATTATGAATTAATGTTGCTCCGCGATCCCGCAACAGGTAAGATCCCGGATCATATTCGTGAAAGGGAACTTGCTTTTGCAGCAACATTACCTAACGATGGCTATCTTTCCACTTTACGTACAACAGCCGTAGCTACCTGGCAGCAAAGAGGGCCGTGGAATGTTGGCGGAAGAACGCGCGCATTTGGAATTGACGTGAGCAACGAAAAT
This sequence comes from Chitinophagales bacterium, assembly GCA_044448445.1. Classification (GTDB taxonomy): domain Bacteria; phylum Bacteroidota; class Bacteroidia; order Chitinophagales; family Chitinophagaceae; genus Nemorincola. The sequence continues at coordinate 4,333 of JBIOGX010000046.1, read as the reverse complement.
AATTTTATTGCAGGGTCTTGCTCCGGTGGTATGTGGCGTTCTACAAACCAGGGACAAACCTGGAGCCTTACTGTACCCGCTAACCAATACAAAAGCGTATCGTGCTTAGCACAGGATACCCGGCTGGGACATACAAATGTATGGTATTATGGAACCGGCGAGGCTTATGGTGCATCTGCAAGTGGCGCCGGCGCTTACTACCTGGGCAATGGAATTTATAAATCAACTGATGGTGGCGCTACATGGGCTGTACTCCCGTCAACCGCATCTACTGATCTGACTGCTTTTAACAATTGGGCGGAAATTACCTGGAATATTGTAACTAATCCTGCTGACACAACTCATTCAGTAGTTTATGCCGCTGCGTATGGAGGTATTCATAAAAGTATAGATGGCGGCGCTACATGGACTTTGGCAAAAGGCACATTCGGCAGTAGCGCCGATGCTTATTTTACTGATGTGGCGATCTCTAAAACAGGAATTATATACGCTTCCTTAAGCAGCGATGGTGGCGCACAGAGAGGCCTTTATCGTTCAACTGATGGAGTTACTTTTACGAATATTACTCCTGCAGGTTTTCCTGCTGCATATAATCGCATAAAGATCGGTATCAGCCCGTCAGATGAAAACCAGGTTTACTTCCTGGGGAATACTCCGGGATATGGACAGCCGGATACCAATTATCTTGGTACCATAGAATGGAACAGTTTGTGGAGATATACTTACCTCTCAGGCGATGGCAGTGGTTCAGGTGGCTTATGGAATGACCGCTCTCTTAATCTTCCTTCAACAGGTGGTTTTTTTGACAAATATACCTGCCAGGGCTCTTATGATATAGTAGTGAAAGTAAAACCGAATGATACGAATACTGTTTTCATAGGCGGAACAAATTTATACCGTTCCACTTCCGGATTCGCTGATAATACACATACTGCCTTTATTGGAGGATACCAGGAATTTGCTACACTCCCGGTAGTCAATGGCTATATTAATCATCATCCTGACCAGCATGAATTGGTATTTTTCCCCAGTAACCCAAATAAGATGATCTCTACAAATGACGGTGGTATATTTTACTGTAATGACAATACAGGGTCTTTAATGATTTGGAGTTCACTCAATAATGGCTACCTAACTACTATGTTTTATACCTGCGCTATTGATCATGCCACCGGCAGCGACATTATTATAGGTGGTGCGCAGGATAACGGAAGCTGGTACACTAATACAGCTAACCCCACTACCCCCTGGGTTACACCACGCGGCGGCGATGGTTCTTTTTGTGCCATTGCAGATTATGGCAAAGCCTATTATTTCAGCATTCAAAGTGGAAAAACAATGCGCGCTAAATTAGATTTTTCAGGGAATGTTGACAGCTTTGCACGCATTGATCCTATTGGTGGTACAGGCTATCAATTTGTCAATCCTTTTGTAATTGACCCAAATAATAATGACCTGATGTACATGGCTGCCGGGAGAGGTTTATGGAGGAATAATAACTTATCGGGAATCCCTTATGCAGGCAATTGGGATACTATTTCCACTAACTGGGTAAAATTTAAAGACTCACTTGCATCCGGGCTCTCGATAACTGCCGTAGCTGTTTCTAAAACACCGGCTAACCGTGTTTATTACGGCACCTCGTCAAGGAAGGTGTACAGGATAGATAGCGCCAATACAGGAACTTCTGTACCAAAAGATATTACTTCGACCCTGTTCCCTACGTCAGGTGGCAATGCATCTGCTTATGTGATCTGCATCGCAGTTGACCCCAATAATGCAGATAACATTATGGTCGCATTTTCCAATTATGGGGTTTATAGCCTGTTTTATTCTTCAGATGGCGGAACAACATGGGCAAAAGCCGCGGGCAATCTTGAAGCTAATTCCAGCGGAACAGGTAATGGTCCCTCTGTCAGGTGGGTTAGTATTATTCCTGTAAACGGGGGAACTGTATATCTTGCCGGCACCAGTGTAGGTTTGTTTGCCACTACCCAGCTCAACGGTACATCTACTGTATGGGTGCAGCAGGGCGCTAACACTATTGGCGCTTCTGTTGTTGATATGATAGATTACCGCTCAACTGATGGATTGGTTGTTGTGGCTACACATTCCAACGGGATATTCTCCTCCCACATTGCACAGATAACTGATGTAGCCGGAGTCAAAGAAATTACCGCCAATAACCCTGGTTTTAATTTAACAAATTATCCGAATCCGTTCAATAACCAGACTACTATTCAATTTGATTTGAAAGAGAATAGTAAGGTAAGCCTGAAAGTATATGATCAGGTGGGCAGATTGGTTCGCACCATAGCAGATGAGCAGATGAATGTTGGGGAGAAAAAATATGTATTTACAGCAGATAATTTGTCTCCCGGAATATATTATTGCATTTTAAAAGCAGGAACATTTTCTGAGGCCAGGCGGTTGATACTGGTAAGATAGTCAGCTATGTTAAAATGATCCATCTTCAAGCGAGGTGGATCATTTTAATTATTTTGCCGGCATCACTTAGCGAGCAGAATATTATATACCAGTGTGTTTATACTAAGCTGTGCATCAGCGTCACAGTAACCGGTTCCGTAATTTAATATGCGCGGGCCATTATAGCCTGTAACATTTACTACTCCCGATTCAGCATAGTCGCAATTAAGCGCGAATTGTAATGGCGTAGAAATATCAAAACTGAATACATGGAGGTTCGGACGAGTTAGTGTGGCGCTGCCGGAAATAGAAAATATATCGTCCGTCCTGCCAGGTGTCAGATAGCCTGCCACCCATTTACGTACCAGGGTGCCGGTCCATACTACGTATTGGCTTTGCAACGGATCAAGGCTCATATTCAGAGAGTCGTTGACGGAGATTTTATAATACCAATTTCCTGTAATGGTAGTGTCCACCCGTATTGATTTAATACTACCGGTCATCTGGGTTCCGTTAATATAATAGTGATCAAAAGTAATAGTATGCACTTTTCCCGAATCAGCATATTGCCCGTTATAGCTTACCAGTATAGATCCTTTTCGTGTCCTGCCGTCAAGGCAGGTACAATCATTAAAACGGATGATCAGTACATGTGGTGAGCTAAGGGTATCGGTAGCAACAGATACACAATTTTCATTACCAATATTATCCCTGTTGTAGTTAAAGCCTGCGACATCTGCAATCGAAATAGCATCATTGTTATATAGCTCAATTCTTGAAGCGTCAGACGCATAACCTCCGTTATCATCGGGATCGGTGAGGCGATTAACGGCTGCCTGCCTGCAGGCCGAAAACAACAACATAGAAATGACTACAAAAAAAATTCTCATTCTGAAATCCGGATTGCAATGCATAAAGAAATTTTGTTTAAATACGACCTTTAAAGATAGTTTTACAATAAAATTTGCCGCTAATATACGAATAGTGGCAAATCTTGCATACAGAAACATCACAAATTATAAAAGGTGGAAGATATTTCCGCCTTTTATTTTAAAAAATTGACAAATCAGGGCATTGTTATGTTATATATAGCGCCGTTAGGTAATGTTAGTTGTGCCTGATCATCGCAAGCAGGGGTATTGCCGTAATTCAAACTGCGGGTAGCGCCGCCGGGTAACGTAAAGTTAATGGTTCCGGCCTCGATCCAGCGGCAACCAAAGGCGAATACAAGCGGGGTAGCTGCCGGGATATTAGCTGCGACATGGGCGCCATTTGCACGTACCAGGGTACCGGACCCTGATACGGTATAAACATCATCTGTAAAGTCTAATGGGGTATCATATCCCGCCGTCCAGGTGCGTACCCTGCTCCAGTTGGCGCTTATTGTTCCGCCACCGTTAAGAGTTACAGAACCATTTATGGTAACATTGAAAGTGGGCTGTCCCGAAGCATTGTGCCCGATATAGGTAACAGTCTTAATACCGGTAACCTTATTGTCGTTCTGGTAAAAATTATCAAAGGTAATGGTATGCACAGAGCCGCTATCCATATAATTGCCGGTATAAGTGACAATGATCTTGCCTCTGCGCTTCCTGCCATCAAGGCAGGTACAGTCAGTGGGGCCAAAATCAATAATTGCAGAATCCCCCGATTTATATATAGTAGCGCAACCTGATGAAGTGGTACCAGTTGTTCTGTAGGTAATATGGCTACCGGAAGACAGGGTAGCTGCCTGGTCGGCAATGCCCTGTATATCACTAAAAGTTTTTTCAGTGGTAGCCTGTTCAGCAGCATATCCGTTATCTGCTGTGGCAAGGCTCTTATGGCATGCCGCCGTAAAGATAAATACAGACATGGTGATCAAAGCGCTGACTGCGAAGGTGAGTAATCCGGATTTTCTCATAAT
>JBIOGX010000045.1:0-11341 GCA_044448445.1 Chitinophagales bacterium | reverse complement strand
CTGTAATACGTGGCGTAAAGACTGCCAACGAGCGTTTCGCAGGCGCTGAAGACACCTATTGTATCGAGGCCCTTATGCAGGATGGTAAAGCTTTACAGGCAGGGACATCTCACTTTCTTGGCCAGAATTTCGCAAAAGCTTTTGAAGTTACATTTCGGGATAAGGACAATAACCTGGACCATGTATGGGCTACATCATGGGGTGTTTCCACGCGGCTTGTTGGCGCACTGGTGATGGCGCACAGCGATGATGAGGGACTTGTACTCCCTCCTAAATTAGCGCCGCTGCAGGTGGTCATTATTCCGATCTTTAATAAAGAGCCTGAAGCACAAGCTAAAATCAATAAGATAGCCAATGATTTGGTGAATACCCTGAAGCAACAGAACATACGCGTAAAATTTGACAATGACGATAACGCTCGTCCGGGCTGGAAGTTTGCCGAATATGAACTGAAAGGAGTGCCGGTGCGTATTGCATTAGGCGCACGTGATATAGCGAATAATATAGCTGAAGTAGCAAGAAGGGATACCAAAGAAAAAGCAAACGTTTCCCTCGACAACCTTGCCGCGCATGTTATTCAACTACTCACCGACATACAGGCAAATATGTACAACCGCGCATTACAATTCCGCACAGAAAATACTACGAAAGTGGATACATGGGATGAGTTTGTAAAGAGGCTGGATGAGCAACCTGGCTTTATTTCCGCCCACTGGGACGGCACTGCCGAAACGGAAGACAAAATAAAAGAGCTAACCAAGGCCACGATCCGATGCATACCGCTGAATAATGAAATGGAGGAGGGGAAGTGTGTGCTTACGGGGAAACCTTCACGGCAAAGAGTTTTGTTTGCAAGGGCGTATTGATTTATTAATTTGCAATAATTTTGTTTATGATTAATTATTCATTATTTTTGATTAGCAAAATAAAGTGAGTATTCGTTAATAATGACTACAAAGAAAGTATTATTGATAGAGCGGTATAACCCCGGGCAAGATATGTCCATTCAAACCCAGCGAAATGGAAAATTTTCTGCTTGGATTGACCATTCTATTGGTAATATTGCAAATTACCAGGGAACTTAGAGATATCCATAATCATAACTAGTAATTACGGTGAGTAAACAACTCACCTTTTTTTTACACCATAAAAATGGTGTGGTGCGAATAATTTCTTATTTTAACCTGAACTATCTTATAACTCACTAAACATGAGCAACATAAAACTATTTGAAAGCAAACAGATACGCTCTGTTTTTAATAATGAGGACGAGAAATGGTATTTTGTTATAGAGGACGTAATATCAGTCCTAACAGATAGTACTGATCCAAAACAATATATAAAGCGTTTAAGACAACGTGATGTAGAACTCGCCAAAGGGTGGGTACAAATTGTACCCACCCTTTGGGTTGAGACTGCTGGAGGAAAGCAGAAAATGGCTTGCGCAAATGTACAAGGCCTTCTTCGTATCATTCAATCAATTCCATCCCCGAAAGCAGAGCCATTTTAAAGATGGCTGGCTCAGGTTGGTTCGGAGCGCCTCGAAGAAATTGAAAATCCTGAATTGGCATCTCAAAGGGTGAGGGATATATATAAAGCTAAAGGGTACAGCGATGAATGGATCGAAAAAAGAATGAGAGGCATTGCCGTTAGGGATGAGCTAACAAGTGAATGGAAAAAGAGAGGAGTAAAGGAAGGCAAGGAATACTCTATCCTTACTGCGGAAATAAGCAAAGCTACCTTCGGGCTTACTCCTACAGAATATAAAAATTTCAAAGCACTGACAAAACCATCGGAAAATCTAAGGGATCACATGACCGACCTGGAGTTGATCTTTACAATGCTTGGTGAAGCTTCTACCACTGAAATCGCAAAAAACAAGGATGCACAAGGTTTTCCTGAAAACAAAAAAGCGGCAAGGGAAGGCGGCAATGTGGCAGGAAAAGCGCGGAAAGACCTTGAAAGAAAATCAGGAAGGAAAATCGTAACGAAAGAAAATTTCAAAGAATTAACACAGTCTGCTAAAAAACAACTGAATAAATAACAAGCCTCATTGATTATTCTAATCCGATTCTATACATTTGTATAAAATACTATCAATGGAAAACTTCAATCGCGATAACACTGATATCTTCTCAGTAGAAGTAGATGATTATGCGAAAATTACCTTCCTCGAAATGGCTCGTTGGACAAAATTCTTGTCCATTCTTGGATTCATCTGCCTTGGTTTAATGGTCATTGGCGGTGTTGCTTTCGGTATGATGATTAGCAGTTCACCGGTATTTGCCAGCCAGCTTGGCCCACTTGGCAGTATAGGCGCTGCAGGAATAATAATACTGTACCTTCTCATTGCTTCCTTAATGTTTTATCCGCATTATGCTATGTTGAAATATGCCATAGGTATAAAAATAGCCCTGAGTACAAACAACAAGACGAAATTCAATGAAGCAATTGCTTATTTGAAGAATATGTTCAAATACTCTGGCATCATGACTATCATATTCCTTTGCCTTTACGGCGTGCTAATGATCTTTGGAGTAATGGGAGCCCTGGGCAGATAGCCGGTCTAATCTTTTTACTCCGCGTATATCTCCTCAATTTCTTTTGCGTACTTCTGCTCTATCACCTTACGTTTTGTTTTAAGTGAAGGCGTAAGCTCTCCGCTATCTATCGTCCACTCATGCGCAAGGAGTGATATCTTCTTTACCTGTTCCGGGTGACTGAAAAGCTCGTTGTATTTGTCAACCTGCTTTTGTACCAGATCTACTACTTCCGGCATTTTTACAAACTCGCTGTTATTATCCGGTATCGTGAGGGTGGGGAAATTATCACGCAGGTATTTTCTTATTTGTACAAAGCCGGGTATTACCAATGCACTCACAAATTTCCTGTTCGCTCCTATCACCATCATCTGCTCTATATAGGGGCTTTCTTTCATCTTGTTCTCTACCACCTGCGGCGCCACATACTTCCCGCCTGATGTTTTGAATATTTCTTTTTTACGGTCGGTTATTTTCAGGAAACGCCCTTCTACCCACTGCCCTATGTCCCCGGTATGCAGCCATCCGTCTATAATCGCGTCTTTAGTAAGTTCAGGGTGCTTATAATACCCTATCGTGAGATTAGGGCCCTTGGTAAGTATCTCGCCATCTTCAGCGATCTTCACTTCTACATCAGGTATTAGGGGGCCTATGGTTCCCACACGGCGGTTCTCGCTTTCAAACCTGTTCACCGATACAACCGGCGATGTTTCTGTCAGCCCATACCCTTCCATGATAATAATGTTGGCGGCGGTGAATATCCGAACCAAACGCTCCTGGCAGGCGGCTGAACCGGTAACTATCGCCTTCACATTACCCCCAAGCGCGTCACGCCACTTATTGAAAATGATCTTATTGGCCAGCCACAACTGGAAGCGGTACCATAGGCTACCGGGATGCACATTGTCGAATTGCTTGCCGAGGTCCAGCGCCCAGAAAAAAAGGCGGCGCTTTATGCCTTTCAGGTCCATTCCCGTATTCATGATGCGCTCATACACTTTTTCCAGCAGGCGCGGCACAGTGGTAAACACCATTGGCTTTACTTCCTTCAGGTTGAGGCCAATGGTATCCATATTTTCGGCATAGTAGATAGATACGCCGGCCTGCAAATAAATGTAAGTGACCATGCGTTCAAAAATATGGTTGAGCGGCAAAAAACTTAGCGCCCGGCTCCCCTCTACGGCAAACGTAAACGCAGGCATGGAATCCCGCACATTACTCACAATGTTATTATGCGTAAGCATTACCCCTTTAGGGCTTCCTGTTGTGCCTGATGTATAAATGATCGTAGCAAGGGTCCCCGGTTTTATCCGGTTCATCACCGCCTCATCGGGCTGTGCATTTTTACCTGTAAGCTCACTCCAGTTCTTTACACCAGGTATCTCGTCAAACGAGTATATATTTTTCAGCGTAGGTATCTCTTTGAATGCGTCTTTGAAACGCTCATAGATATCTGCATTAGCTACAAAAAGTATCTGCACGCCTGCCTCAGAGAGTACATAAGCAAGTTCTGCAGGGCTGATGGTGGGATAGACAGGTGTAAGCACTGCCCCTGTAAGTTGCACACCTATATCAGTTATAACCCATTCCGGGCGGTTGGGCGATATGATGGCGATCTTTTCCTGTTGCTCAGGTTCCAATATCTCGTTAGCTATGCCCAGTGTCAGCAACCCTCCTGCCAGCTTTTGGGCGGACTCCCATACCGCGCGGCTGCTATAGGTACGCCACCGGCCTTTTTCTTTTGCAGCAAGCATTATGGCATTGGGGGCTACTACACTTCGCTGCATTACTATATCAAAAAGACGCTGTATCATTCCGAAATTTAATAAAACATTTTTTCTGATGACGAAATATTTAGAAAAGCCCCTTATACATTTTTACACCTGCCGGCAGGTTTATTGGGTCATTGAGCTATTGAGTAATTTTCATATTTCCTCATTTTCACATTAATTGAGTCATTGAGCCATTGAGCCATTTTCACATTACTTCTTCTGCCCCCTTGTCTTAGGCTTACCATACTTCATCTTCATTTTATCAGAATGTTTTATTTTGATATTCACCTTCTTATTTTTAGCCGATTTCTCATGAAATGCCCCCCCTGACTCCTCGCGCTTTGGCAGCTTTATGAATATCTCCTTCATCCGCACCTTAGGCTTTTCATCTTCGGTAAGCACATCACTGATAACAAGGCCTTCGGGTAGCGGCAGCACAGGCACTTTGTAATTCATAAGCGCTTCTATTTTATCAAGCCACTCTTTTTCCTTCTCTGTTACAAAGGTGATAGCTATGCCTTTCTTATCCGCCCTGCCTGTTCTGCCTATACGGTGTATGTATGCTTCAGGCACTTCAGGAGTATCAAAGTTGATCACGTGGCTCACCTCTTCTATATCTATCCCGCGCGCTACAATGTCTGTAGCAATGATAAACCGATAGTTTCCCGCCTGGAACTGGTTTACGGTATTAAACCTGTAGTTCTGCGATTTGTTGGAATGTATCACCCCCGACTTTTCGGGGTATAGAGGTTCCAGTTGTTCGTAAAGCTGGTCTGCAAGGTGCTTGGTACCCACGAAAACCAATACCTTATTCATATCCTCATTCCGTTCCAGCAGCAGGGTCAGCAGGTTTACCTTAGTGTAAAAGTTAGGCACATAATATACCGACTGGTCTATGTTTTCCAATGGAGTGCCTGCAGGCGCCGCCTCCACCCTTGCGGGATCATTGAAATAGGCGACCATCAGTTGCTCTACTTCCTCCGTAATGGTTGCGGAGAACATCAGGTTTTGCCGCTTTGGAGGCAGCATGTCGAGTATATTTTTCAATTGCGTCCTGAAGCCGAGGTTCAGCATTTCATCACATTCATCTATCACAAACCGCTTTATATTCTTAAACCTTACCGATCCGTTCAGCGCCAGGTCCAGCAGCCTGCCGGGAGTGGCTACCAGCACATCAAGCCCGGCCTCTACTTCCGCTGCCTGAGGTTTCATATTTACGCCGCCATATACCCCCACCGCCACCACATTCATGTAAGTAGTCAGTTTTTTTACTTCTTCCACCACCTGCACCACAAGTTCACGGGTAGGCACTATGATCAGTACCTGCGGCTGCCTGTCTTTGGAATAGTTCCATAGCCGCAGGCATGGCAACAGGTAAGCAAAAGTTTTCCCCGTACCCGTTTGCGCTATCCCGCACACATCCCTTCCCGACATGATCACTGAGAAAATTTTCCGCTGTATGGTAGTAGGATGTTTAATGCCCATATCATCAAGCGCATCCAAAAGTGGCTTATTCAGATTTAGCTCATCAAAATTCGTTACCATATTACTAACGAAGGTAGTTTAAGCTGGTCGGGCAGGCAAGGGAATTTCATCTTCGGAGTTTTTGTATGTAATTCAATGATTTTGGTGGCAAAGGTAATTGTTGAGATTAGAAAGCCTTAGCAGTGAAATGACATAATAAAAATAAAAATGTAATTTATTTTTAGGTATTGTAAATAAAAGCAGTATCTTTATCTATTCTTTATAATCTACAAAAAAAAATATTATGAAAAAAATTTTTCTACTCATGACCGCCTGCGTAGCCATGCTATCCGCGAATGCACAGTTAAGAAATAGTGCACTGCATCTTAACCGTGTATCTGACAATAATGTTGTCAATAACTATGGACAAACTTTTGGTACAGGAGCAAGAACTACTGCTTCAACACTTTACCATTATGATGAAGAAATGATGAATATGCTAACAACTGATTCATTATGGTATTATAAGGCAAATTATGGTACCGGTACAGATAGCGGGCTTCTTTTAGGTACCAGTATGTGGGGGCTTACTGAATTTGCAGAACGTTATGATTTCAACGCTGCAGATAGCTCAGTAAAGGTTATAGGTGTTGTTTCCATATTTCATGGAGTAGTGAATCCCGCAAGCACACATACCGTTCGTTTCAGGATGCGGAATGTTGCTGGTATATCAGGAACTGTGCCACTTCAGTATAGCGGTTTTCCCAGTACGCTTGCTGATAGTTCTGCACTTATTCCTTATTCACAATTAGGCGTAGGCCCTGCTGCTACCGGTGATACTTTTAAAGCTTTCTGGTTTGCTGATTCCGGTACTGTTGCTTATCGCACTACTTCATTTTTTGTAGGTTATGCTACAACTTATAATTGGGCTGCAATGGCCGGTGACACAATTTGCGCCCTTGTAACAAGCTACAATCATAATGTGGAATGGACCATAACAACAGGTCCAACAGATACTGTTATTAATGATCAGGCCGTGCTATATTATCCTGCTGCTGGTGGCTGGAATGACCTGAGATTTGATTTAGGAGGTAAAGGAGATTATTTCTTATACGCTATTATTGATGCAAGCTACAGCAGCACTTTAGGTGTTAACGGTATTACCAATAAAAAGTTCACTTTCTACGGTAATTATCCTAACCCTGCTGTAAACAGCACTAATATCAGGTTCTCTCTTGCTGTAAGTTCAGATGTTACTATCAGAATTACGGATATGAGTGGCCGTATAATAAATACGATCAATGAAACTAACCTGTCAAGCGGTGAGCATATCATTCCAATTGAAACATCAAATATGGCTGCGGGTAATTATCTTCTTACTATTAATGCTGCAGCAGGCGGTGGTATCGCAAGTAAGTTTACTGTTACGAAATAAAGTTATTAAGCCTTTTTACTTTCCCCGGTTGATACTTCAGCCGGGGATTTTTTTTGTGCAGTTAAGGAAAGATGACAACCTTCCTAAATCAGAAACTGAACGGCTAAGTGAAGATTAAATTATATATTTTGATTACACTTATTTTTCAAAAATTCCTTTGGATTGATTTCAGCAATTTGTTTAAATAACTCTTCCCCAAGATAACCTCTCAATTGTAAACACAAATCTCTTTCTGCATCTTCTTTAGCAACTACATAAAAATCTGTACCAAATAAAGTGTGTGTTTTAATTTTATCATTGCTTTCTAAAATTACTTTCAGCAATGGGAACATTTTTGAGTCAGAAAGAGTATAGCTGATATCTGCATAAACATTATCATAGTGTTTTATCAGATAACAACAAACAGAAAACCAACTGAAAGGTGTTCGCCAAGTCAGCACAGCCTCATGTATCTATTCCATATTATACTTATGGCAATCTGCAACTCACCTTATCCAAAGCTAAAACACCTAACGGTGTTACCCATATACCGGGGCCTCAAAATGTAATTTAGCCCTTAACTCCTTCAGTGTTCAAAAATGTATATTACGAGGGTATAGTTTTTCGCATCTTTATTATAAACGGCTTCCATAGTTACATGCGCCGGCGCACTATAGGCATTTGTGTCCGTTTTTACTTCCTGCATTAAAACTATTTTTTTATAGTCTCCTAAACCGGGATAAAAATTATCGCTTAATGATAAGACATATCCCTGCGGTGCGAGACAGGCATTTAGCAGGTCTTTATATTTATCGTAAAAATCTTTAAGTTCACCTTTATTTCTTGTCTGAAAAAAGGCTCCTTCATAAAATCCACCCATTGACACAACAAACCTGGAGCCTATAGTGCCCGGTACCTTAATGCCACATTCCCATATTATTGCATTCATATTAGATTCGATTTCTTTGCCCTTAATATTGCGGAACTTATTGGGGGCGTCGCGTATAATAGTAGTTACTGCATCACAGAAATCGCCTTGCTGGCTATATACATCATCACAACACAGGCCTGCAAAAAACAGCAAAAGAAATAATCCCTTTATATACATACTGCGAATATAATCAGAACTTAAGATTTATCATTATTTACCTGCAACTATTCGCTTATATCTCTGTTTATTAGCGTTAAAATGGGGTTAAAAAAACACCTTGTAAATGGCCGGCTTCGTTATGATTAGTACCTTTGCTTCATTCACAATTTATTAAAATAAGATTTATGAAGAGGGTGGTCGTGTGTGTGTGTTCGTATCTTATTTTTGCAGCTACTTTTCTTGTAGCATCTTCTTTCAATGTTGTTTCCGGTGGCGAAACGGTTATCTCAAATAACGAGACAAACATTGAAAATTATATTTCTACTCTTTATAACGAGATAGATTTTACCAAATCTGAGCGTTTATCTTACGAAGTATTCAACAAAGCGTATCGCGGCTACATGAACCTGCGTAATGCCAGTAAACTGAATACAGACAAAGAAATAATCACCATTTGCAACTTTAACCTGCCCTCAACCGAGAACAGGCTATGGATCATAGACCTTGCTAAAAAGAAAGTGCTTTTCAATACATTCGTAGCGCATGGAGCAGGCTCCGGGGACGACTGCTCACTTTCATTTTCCAATAATGCCAATTCCCATAAAAGCAGCCTGGGTTTTTATGTAACGGGAGATACTTACGATGGTGAGCATGGCACATCATTGCACCTCTCCGGTATGGACGAAGGGTTTAATGATGCGGCTTACGACCGGGGAATAGTGGTGCATGGAGCAGATTATGTGAGTAGTAAATTCATTTCTGCTAAACAGCGTTTAGGCCGTAGCTGGGGCTGTCCTGCTGTGCCTGCAAAACTCTCATTGCCTCTTATCAACACTATCAAAAACGGTACTTGCCTGTTTATTTATTATCCTGATACTAAATACCTGCTATCATCCTATTGGGTGAATAAAAAAATTACTAACCTGCCGGGAAATGGTATTTATGAAAGCGTACTTGAGCAAGAGGTTAATTCTAAAGAGCAAGAAATCCAGAACCTCTATAACGGGAAAACAGACAGTGTGCAAGTTGTGTCTGTAGCCCAATAATATCTTTCCTAATTCAGCAATGAAATCAACTTATCATCACGTTGATAAATGTCTTTTGTGAACTGAATATGCATTCCGGTAGTATCTTCAAAAGCGGTAAGATAGGTGATGTGTACCGGTATCTTAGTTTTTAATATCTCCCACCGGGTCTTATGTGTTTCTATGAGCGTGTCGAGCTTGCCTTGAGTGTAGTATTTTTTCTCTATCTGAGAGAGTATGTATATCGCCATCTCCTGTGGCTGTTGCAAACGAATGCAGCCTGAGCTAAGCGCCCGGTAGCGCTTCGGAAAATCTCCCCTGTGCGGTGTGTCATGCAGGAAAATGTCCCAGGGATTAGGCAGGTTGAATTTTACATAACCAAGTGAATTATCATCTCCCGGATTCTGTTTATAAGTATATCGTTTATAGTTGTTCGCATTGATGGTGGACACTTTCACTATGTTTCCTTCCTTGTCATAAACTTTCAACCCTTTCTTCGCCATATATGTTTTACCGCTTTTCTCCAATCCCGGTAATACATCGTTTTTTAGAATGGTAGGTGGCACATCCCAGGGCGGATTAATGACCACATTGTCCATCGTAGCAAACAATGAAGGAGTCTGGCGCTCAGGCTTACCTACCACCACGCGCATGTGCATCACATTTATGCCATCTTTCCTGAGAAAAAGCTCCATGAGCGGCACATCAACTACAAGATACAGGCTCCCGAACTCCTGCTGCATCCAGCGTATCCGCTCCATGTTGGCGCCAAGTTTTTTCAAAATTATGCCAGGAGGTATTGCAAGGCGCGCCAATGTGTTACTATCTAATTTTCCCGTAGGCTGTATGCCTGAATAAGTTTGATAAGCGGTAATTAATTGCACTTGTTCGCTCATAGTATCATTAGGCGTTGTTTGCACCCAGGGCATTTCTGTTCTTATGACCGTGTTGATATTTCCGATCATCTCCGCATCGGGGTGTTTTACCTGTTGCACCATACCTATCGCCCTAATGAATGATGTGTCATTTTCGAGATCGTAATAACGTTTGTACTCATTACGGAGCAGGGTGTATGTAGGAACGAAACTCCGAAAATCATCCAGTGTAGGGTACTTATTTTTAGAACTGGTTAATAATTGCGGCGCATTCCACGATGTATCGTTGACATGAAACCAAAGAGAGTCAGCCTTTTTAGGAGCTATTATTCCTATTAAAAGATCTTTTGCCGCCGCGAGGTAATTATGGGTAAGCGCGGTATCAAATGCTAAAGCATCATTTAAACTGTTGTGCTTAGAGGTATCCAGCTTTTCTTTTAATTTCTTTATAGCAGATAAGTGGTACCGTTCAGGGTCTATCCCATCCCAGCGCATATCTTCCAGTTCCCCTATCAGCTTTGTTGCCGCATCATTCGATGAATAGTTCTTTTTGATCCAGATGGGTTGATAACCATCTAACTGGTAAGTGTATCTAACATTATCAGCAACGGAGCCGATATGTTTTTTACCTGAAGTATCTATTGGTTTTAACAGGGTTTTTAGCTTACCTGTAAATAAATCATCTGAAACGCCTGATGGGCTTGGTATCTTATGGTGGCCACAGGAAAATAAAATCAATGCAAATAAAAGGAATAAGGGATACTTCTTACTGCCAGGGTATTTTATAAACTTCATATCATCTATTTGTAACAAAAACTATTCCAACATTCTTAGTGATACTGACAAAATAACTTACATCGCCAATTCTATCATCGGGTCCCAAAATATTTTTTCAAATGCTACTACTTTATCATTTTTGATTTTTATTCCTTCTTTTTCCAGGAGTTGCTGCATTTTTTCAGGCGGCGTGAAATGATGTTTGCCGGTAAGCATCCCATTTCTGTTCACTACCCTATGTGCAGGAACTTTTGGTTTTGCCCCGAAGCTCACATTCATGGCATAACCCACTACCCGCGCTCCCGATTTAGCTCCTATAGCTGCCGCAACAGCACCATAACTTGTCACCCTACCCTTTGGCACAGACCGCACTACATCATAGAT
>JBIOGX010000044.1:0-11370 GCA_044448445.1 Chitinophagales bacterium | reverse complement strand
GGGCGAAAGGGGGCGTAGGTTTTATTCAACCTACCACCTCATCCTTAGGGCCACCCTATGATACCGTGACCGCCTTTTCACCCGGGGTATTGACCATCACGGATGATGAACACGTAGAGAGCGCCAAACGCTGGACCCAGACTTTGCATTCTCATGGAACGAAAGCCTCGTTTTCTTTGTCTCATCAGGGAGCCGCTCTGGCCCGCGTGGTACAGATGAGACCGTTCAAGGACCATCCGGAATGGAATAGGGTAGTTACGGCCACAGGCACCAAAGATCCGGTAACCGGGTTTGAGACGCACACTCTGACAACCGACGAGATTCAGGATATTGTCGAAGCTTTCGGACAGGCTGCCCGGCGAGGTAAAGCGGCGGGTTTTGATGCCGTCCGCATACAGGGCTGTCATGCCTATCTTATTCGCCAATTTCTCTCACCTCGAACCAATAAGAGGACCGACGAATACGGTGGCAGTATCGAGAAAAGGGCGAGATTCGCTTGCGAGGTCATCCTCTCTACTTATAGAGTTTACGGCCATTTTAAACACATTTTCCGGTATTTCTTCATTTTCTTCTTCCATTGCGGCGGCAAGTTTTTCTTTTTGCCACATGGTTTTCAGCGCTTTCTGGTCTTTCTTTTCTTCCTGCTCCTTTTGCGAGCTGCTCTTGAAATGAAGCAACCATTCCGAAAAGCTCATCACTACCATCAGTGATTTATCTTCCTCCCCGGTGTCTTCCTTGCCGATCAGTTCATCAAGCTCATCGGGTAATTCTTCCGAAATTTTCTCGCCCTGCTGCAGGAAATAATCCTGAGTGAATACCGGGAATATGAAGGGGGCTTTTTTATCCGCAGGAGTTGCAATGGGAGATTCAGGCTCTATGTCTGTCTCAACTATTTCCTCTGTAATTACCGCTATAGGAACAATAGGCTCAGCAGCAGGCGGAACATCTGCAACAGCCTGCTGCTCCTGTATTTTGGACTGTTCTGCAACAGGCGTACCTGCTACTGCCGGCTGCCCCTGCTTCCTGTTTCCTGCTTCTAAAAAATCACAAAACAATATCCAATCTCCCAGGTAAGGCTGTATCTCAGAAAGCATAGCATCAGAAAAAGGCGATAGCTTATTACTTTCCGCCGCTGATAAATACCTTACCGGCAAAAAGTAGGGATAGGTTTGCCGTAATGAGGCAATACTGCTTTGATCCCCGGCTGTAATAGCATTGGGATTGTTAAATAAAGATGATATATATTTTATCGAAGAATGATTAACCATGGTCTCAAACAGGCTACCAATTTACAAAAGCTTTATTAAAAATGTCATCTGCAAGCTGATTGCCAATATCTTCTATCAAAGCAGCCTCTACATTCTGCAATATCTGCGTGGCGTCGAAATCAGAGAAACGGGTGAATGTTTGCGAGAAATTGGCCTTGTCATTCAACCTGTTCTTAAAAGTGATCTGTACGCTTAAAGTCAGGCGGTTCTTACTGGCAGTTTGCACATTGGTAGCGCCGGTAACGGTAACTTCATAAGCGGTTATAGCCCCCGTAATATCATAATCCGCATCATCTTTATTAACTGGTGCAAGGCCCGTTTGCGACAATATACGGCTCTTGATCTTGTCGGTAAGTGTCGAACTGAGGCTGGGCACCACATTACGGGCTTTATTATCGAGCTGGTGGATATTGATGTTCTTCCCTTCTATGGTAGCGCCCGACAGGCTGTATATCCCGCATCTTGCCACCGACAGCAGCAGCAAGGGCAGCAATAACAATAATAATATACGTTTGGCAGTCATACTAAGGATTGCAAAAATAGAACAATAAGGGGATTAACCCTTTGGGATTTTGGAATTAGTTACCTGCCTGCCGGTAGGTAGGTTGGGATTTTGGGATTTGTTATTTGGAATTTTGTTATTTGCCCTTGCTATTGGTCGGGTTTAAATGATATTTGAATACTTTAGGCTTTTAATTTTTTACTTTTTAATTTTTACTTTGAAAAGTGTATTTTTGGCCTCATTGACAATTAAAACTTCTATGCATATTTCCAAATTCATGGTTAGCGCCTTGCTATTAATAGTTACAGGCCTTCACGCCACAGCACAAACGGAAACTCTCGACAAGCAAAAGTGGATCGCAGCCAACCTATACTTTAAACAGGACGCCGTTGATTTTATCACGACGGCATACAAGGATTTTACGCCCTTAGTTACCAAAAGAAAAACGGAAACAGGCATTTACAAACGCACAGTGAAGCTAAAAGGCTGTGAACTGATCATTGAGACCGAAAGCAGGGTGCAGGAATCTGCCTGGAAAGCAGACCATGAGTATGAAAAAAACATAGTGGTCATTGAATTAGATAAAGTAATGCTCGAAGGCAACGATCTTAAACCCAGTAGCGCCACAAACGCCAATGGCCTCTTTGCAGGGAGCAGTTTCGAACATAGTCATAAAGTTCCATCTTATTCTATCCTTACCGCCATTGTCAACAAAGATGATACCAAATTTGCAAGGCTGCATTATGAAGACCATTTACAATGGGCTTATCAATTTTTAATTGACCAGTGCAGCAAGCATTGATTAGTCCTTTAGTAGTATAATACCCCTTATAGTAAGTTCAAATTGCGACTGGTAGCATTCTTAGAATGACAATTGCGAAATAGAGCAAATATTAAAATATTTGCAGACTTTACATTCCTAATACCCTGCAATTTATCAAATCCAACTGCATAGCAATTACGGTCAATCTATTTTTGACTTTCTACCTTCTACGCTCTATTTTTGAACCTGCCGTCCGGCAGGTTTTTAATTTTGACTTAAAAAATAAACAACATGAGCCAGCTACAGGAATTTAATGATTACAGAGCAAAGATGAACGAGGTAATACTCGGAAAACAAAACAAGGTCATCAACAGGCTCTTCAATTTAGATACCAACACTTATGCCGAAGGAGCACTGAATACACGCACCAAAGAAATGCTCGGCCTTGTAGCGAGCATGGTATTGCGCTGCGATGACTGCATCAAGTATCACCTGATCAAATGCCACGAGCAAGGCGTCAGTACCGAAGAAATGTATGAGATCTTCGCGGTAGCTAATATTGTAGGCGGCACCATTGTAATACCACATACGCGAAGGGGCGCTGAGTTTTGGGAGGAGTTGGTGAATGGCGAAATGGCGAAATAGCCTGCCGGTAGGTCGGATCAATTACTCAATGGCTTAATCCAATGTAAGTATATTTAATTGAGACATTGAGTTATTGAGACATTGAGTAATTTCCTATCTTTTCCTCCAACTCCATTATCACCTCAAAGGATTTATCATACTCTTTGTTCAACTGGGCAAGTTTAGCGGTGTGCTTGCGGTATTCCTCATCCACTTTAAGGAACTCCTGTTTGTTATTGTAAAACTCAGGATCGGCAAGTTTTGCTTCAAGATTTGTCGCGTCTTGTTTTAGTTTATTTATGTCGTCCTCCAGCTTCTGGAATAGCTTTTGTTGTTTCTGGTATTCCTTACGGAGTGCGTTTAGCTGGTCATTGTTCACGTTGGTTTTGGCAGCAGGTTTTTCTTCTTTTTTTGCTACCGGAGCTGTTTTAGCCGGAGGCATTGCGGCAGCCTGTTCACGTTTCAGTTTATCACTATGCCATACCGCCCACTCGTCATAAGGCCCTACAAATTCGTTTATCTTACCATCTTCAATATTCCATATTTTATTGGCCGTCCTGCTGATAAAATAACGGTCGTGTGAAACAAGAATGAGCGTTCCTTTATATTTATTAAGCGCTTCTATCAGCATCTCTACCGATTGCATATCCAGGTGGTTGGTTGGCTCATCGAGCAGCAGGAAGTTGCCTTTTGCAGCTATTACCTTAGCGAGCGCTACCCTCGCCTTCTCCCCGCCCGAAAGTATTTTTATCTTTTTAAACACATCATCGCCGCTAAATAAAAAGCAGCCTAACAATTGCCGAAGTTCCAGTTCATTTTTACCACTGCCGCATAGTTTTAGCTCTTCCAGTATTTCATGCTCCACATTCAGCGCTTCCAATTGATGCTGGGCATAAAAACTCTCCTCCACATTATGCCCCCACTTGCGCACTCCCTCATAAGATTCCTGCCCTGTTATAATACGCAACAAGGTTGATTTACCCTTACCATTCGCACCTATCAAGGCTATCTTGTCCCCACGCATTATCTCTGCTTTGGCATTATTAAAAATTTCTATTTCGCCAAAACTCTTTGAGACATCTGTAAGCTCACATATTATTTTGCCCGGCTGTACCGCTATATCAAAGTTGATATTCATTGCCGGCATTGTGGAATCAGGCGCTTCTATCACATCTAATTTGTCCAGCCTTTTTATGGCGCTCTGAGCCGCGGCGGCCTTGGTCGCTTTGGCCCTGAACCTTTCTATAAAACGTTCCTGCTGGCGTATATAATCCTGCTGGTTCTCAAAAGCGCGTTGCTGTAGCACCATTCTTTCTTCTTTCTCCTTCTGGAAAAAAGCATAGTTGCCGCTGTATTGGTGCAGGCCACGCTGCCATACCTCCACTATCTTGGTCACCATACGGTCTAAAAAATATCTATCGTGCGAAACAATGACCACACTGCCCGGATAGCTGATCAGGTAGCGTTCCAGCCACTCAATAGATGGAAGGTCAAGGTGGTTGGTAGGCTCATCGAGCAGCAGCAGTTCAGGCTGTTGCAACATCATTTTGGCAAGCAGCACGCGCATACGCCATCCGCCGCTAAACTGGTCATAAGGGCGTTGAAGGTCTTTAGTGGAAAAACCCAGGCCTTCCAGTACCTCGGCAGTACGATGCTCCATCTCATAACCACCTGCTACTTCAAAATCATGAAGGGTATGGCTGTAATCATCAAGCAGATCAGCATCGTCAGGAGTCTGCTCCAGTTCTTTTAATATGTTTTCCAGTTTTTTTTCTATCTCGTGCGCCTTTTCAAAGGCCTGCATGCCTACTTTAAGTATAGATTCATTGCTTGAAAAGCTAAGCAGGTCCTGGTTAAAGAATCCCAGGGAAACATCTTTTGGCTTATTGATAACCCCTTTATCAGGAGTATAGGCGCCTGTCATTAATCTTAATAAGGTTGATTTACCGGTACCATTGCTGCCCACAAGGCCTATCCGTTCACCTGTACCTATCTGCCAGCTTGCATCTTCGAGGATCGTCCTCGCACCAAATCCGAATGTAATATTTTGTAATGAGATCAACATAAGTGCGCAAAATTACGAAGCTTGCGGTTAGCATTGAATGTTCCTTTACTTTTGCAGGGAAATTTTTTTATTTATGCGACTAACTTATATAATATTATCCTGTTGTTTATTAGCATTTACCGGCTGTAATAATGCCGGGAACGGTAACCATAATGGTACTGCAGACAGTACTAAAGCACAATCAAAGGCCGCCCTGAAGCCGGTACAAAGCAAACTGAATGATGAAGGGACCAGGACACTTATGGCAGTAATGACGAGGTACTACGCACTTAAAAATGCTTTTGTGGCTACTAAAGCTCCCGTAGTGGACAGTGCAGTTTTGCAATTAGTAATAGTAGCGGACAGTATGCAGACTTTTTTACAAAAAGACAGTACAAATTTCACTGCCCTAAAACCATATATGGACACGATCATTGCCCAAAGCAAAATGATAACTACCATTAAGGATGCAAACTGTGAAAAACAACGGCTGGCTTTTGGTACACTTTCAAGCGCTATATACGGACTTCTAAAAAATGCAGAGATAAAGAACGCCGGTATCTATCATCAATACTGCCCTATGGCTTTTAACGAGAAAGGCGCATTCTGGCTGAGCGATGAAAGCGAAATCAAAAATCCATATTTCGGGAAGAAAATGCTGGAGTGCGGTGAAGTGACAGATAGCCTGTAATAATTTCCCCCGGCAGGCTAAAGACTGTACATGATAAAAGCAAGCAAATTAAACCATCTATGACCAACTTACTGAAGACTACAATTTCAATCATTTTTGTTCTGTTCGTCATACCTATCACGCTATATGCCCAGAAAGTATCACTCAGCGGTTATATGCGTGATGCAGAAACAGGCGAATCAATTGTCTCAGGCGCTATATACCTGAAGGAGGCGGACCAGGGCGGGATAAGCAATAATTATGGGTTCTACTCAGTATCCGTTCCGCCAGGCATTTATACCGTTGTATTTTCTTTCGTAGGCTATACGCCGCTTATACAGAAAATAGACCTTACTACCAAAAACCAGACCTTCAATGCCGAGTTACACAGCTCCACATTACTGAAAGAAGTACAGGTTACAACCGGGCGCAAGGATGAGAATGTAAAGAATACAGAAATGGGCACCGTAACCCTGACTATGGCGCAGATAAAGACATTACCTGTGCTTTTTGGGGAAGTGGATATACTTAAAACGTTGCAACTATTGCCCGGTGTACAGTCGGCAGGCGAAGGCAATTCGGGATTTTATGTACGCGGCGGCGGGCCTGACCAAAACCTCGTTTTGCTTGATGACGCCACTGTATATAATACCGGCCACCTGTTCGGATTCTTCTCTGTGTTCAATTCCGACGCGATCAAAGATGTGACGCTGATAAAAGGCGGGGCGCCGGCCAACTATGGCGGCAGGCTATCGTCAGTGGTGGATGTAACTATGAAGGAAGGCAATATGAAAGAATATCATGCCGAAGGCGGCATAGGGCTTATCGCTTCAAGGCTTATGATAGAAGGCCCGATAAAGAAAGACAAAGGTTCATTCATAGTCTCCGGCCGCCGTACCTATATAGATGTGCTCGCAAGGCCATTTTCGAGCAGGCTGAAAAACACCGGTTACTATTTCTACGACGCCAACCTTAAAGCGAATTATATATTAGGCAAACACGACCGTATCTATCTGAGCGGGTATATGGGTATTGATAAATTCAAATTTGCAAACACCAGGGGAACATTCAAAGCAGATATACCCTGGGGTAATAAAACCGCCACACTGCGATGGAACCACCAGTTCACCGATAAGCTTTTCCTCAACACAACATTGGTTTATAATGATTATAATTTCGCCTCTACTTTTTCTCAAAATACTTTTGGCATTAAAATAGCATCAGGTATTCAAGACTATAACGCCAAGAGCGATCTTGATTACTATGCCGGCAATAATCATCATTTTAAAGCAGGTATTGCCTATACCCATCATAAGTTCATACCCAACCAGGTATCCGGCCATGTGGATTCAATAGTCCTTGATCCGAATAACGCCTTTATCAAATACGCACATGAAGCAGGAGCCTATATACTGGATGACTTTGAAGCTACAAAATGGTGGCGCATCAATGTCGGGCTGCGCTATTCGTGGTTCGGACAAATAGGGCCATACACCGGGTATAAATTTGACGCCAACGGAAATGCTACAGACAGCACTAAATACGGGACAGGGCAACTTGTAAAATCTTATGGCGGCTGGGAGCCACGTTTTAATATGCGCTTTGAGCTTAATGAAAACTCATCCCTGAAAACCAGTATCTCCAGAACCTATCAATACCTGCATCTCGTATCCAACAACGGTACTACCCTGCCTACCGATGTATGGGTGCCAAGTACATTATTGGTACAGCCTCAGGTAGCCTGGCAATACTCAGGAGGCTACTTCCGCAACTTCCTTGATAATAAATTAGAAACATCCGTAGAAGTTTATTATAAAGACATGAGCCACCAGATACAATATAAAGACGGCTATGTGCCTAATTCGCTGCAGGACCCTGAACGGTCTTATGTATTTGGAAACGGCACCGCTTATGGCGCAGAGTTCTTTGTAAATAAGACACAGGGCAAATTTACCGGCTGGATAGGATATACCTTATCATGGACCTTGCAAAAATTTCCACAACTCAATAATGGCGACCAGTTCCCTGCCAAGTACGACCGCAGGCACGACATCTCCGTTGTAGGCAGCTATGAGTTCAATAAAAAATGGACCACCTCCGCTGTATTCGTTTATGGTTCAGGAAATGCCATTACCCTGCCGACCGCCTATTATTTCATTGACGGTAAACTACAGGAACTATTCAGCAAATTGAACGCCTACCGTGAACCTGCCTATCACCGCCTCGATATTTCTGCTACCTATACGCCACAACATGCAAAGCCACGCAAATGGCAGGGAAGCTGGACATTCTCTGTTTACAACGTATATGACCGCCATAATCCTTACTTCCTTTATGTGGATGTTGCAGGCACTGCAGGCAGTAGCAGCGGTGTAAAGGTGACCGTTTACGAAGTATATATCATGCCCATCATTCCAAGCATTACCTACAATTTTAAATTCTAAGGGAGTTCCCCCTTCATACCTGTCATCCTTAGTCCCACCTTTTGCGTGCAAAAGGATAAAATGGGAATGACGTTTTGCGCTTCTCAGATTTGACAACCTGCCTTCGCCAGGGCTAAGGGGTTAAAAAAAGAGGCTACCCAGTTCAGGATAGCCTCCGGTAATTGTAATTACTAAGTTACTATTTCTGCCTGCGGTTCTTTATGGTCATGATAACCCTGCGGTTATGCGACCTGCCTTCGGGTGTGGCATTAGTATCTAAAGGAACATCCTGTCCATGTCCCACAGCAATCATTCTCTTGGCGTCAGCGCCCATCTGCATGAGATAGGTTTTCACTGCATTGGCGCGTTTAAATGACAGGATGGTGTTTGAAGCCGGTGAACCGATATTATCGGTATGGCCATCAATGATAATGAAAGCGCTTTCATTTTCGCCCATCTCCATAACCGCTTCTTCCAGTATGGGGAAAGAAGACTCATGAATATTTGCCTTGCCCAATTCGAATAATATAGGGGTAGAAACGTCTTCAAAATGAAGCGGGACAGGTGGCGGCGGCGGAGGTGGCGGGAGCGGGCAACCATGGTTACTTGCCGGACCGGGTACGGTCGGGCATTGATCTTCGTTATCCGGTACGCCATCGCCATCGGTATCTATGGGGCAACCATTGTTACTTGCCGGGCCAGCCTGGTAAGGGCAAGCGTCTTCATTGTCAGGTATGCCATCGCCATCGCTATCCGGGCAACCGTTAAACTGCGGAAGGCCTGCCTGGTGCGGACAAGAGTCAGCATAATCAGGAATGCCATCGCCATCAGCGTCAGGACAACCATGAAACTGAACAAGGCCGGAATCATACGGACACCAATCTTTCTTATCGGGGATACCATCATGATCAAAATCCCTTACTTTACCGAAGTACATGCGCACCCCAACATTAAGACCATAAGAAGCGCTGTTGCCTGAACTAACATTTTTTAACATCGAGGTATAGTCGCCCATTTTATCTGTGAGCTTGTAAGTACTGCTTGCATTGTTCATAGTAGGCTGGTACAGGTAATACAGCCCGAAGTTGAGCGCCACTTTATCGTTCAGATAAAGGTTGACAGACGGCTGAAAAATAAAGCCAACAGAACCTGCTGTGTAAGAAACGGAACCTGTATTGCTGTTTGGTTTAACACCCAAACCTACATTGTAGCCGTTCTGGTAATGCTCCATGTTCATATAAGCATTTACATCGCCGCCCTGATGGGTCTTGAGATATTGCGCCTGGGTAACCAGCAGATCACCGGTGGATGAAGGTGTCGGCGAGTAATCATAAACAGCTACCTGGTGGCCGGAAACGTCAGTTGCATACTGGTAAATAGCTTCATAATCAAATGACGCATTGGTCTTGTAAGCGCTCATATTCTGCAGGTTGATCAATAAACCTGCATCAGCAGTAATACCTACCCTTTTAGTGAACCGGTGCTTGTACTTCAGCACTATGGGAATATTGATGTTGGTGATCTTCAGTTGCTCCTTAACCTGCTGGTTGGCGGTAAGCACTTGCCTGAAGGTCAATCCATGACTATCGGTTGACTGGTATTCCACTTTGAATTTATCCATAGTTACATCACCGGTCTGGTGGAGATACATAAGGCCTGTACCAACCCCCCAGTTGTTATTCCTTGAAAAGAAATAGCCTACCTGCGCGTCAGCCCCATAAGACATGCCATTGCTGAACTTCAGCGCGCTTATGTTGGTATTCACCGCATTGGTATAGCCGGGCACAGCGGTAGTGAGGTTCTGGGTCAACATACCACCAAGGAGGTTGACGTCCAAAACCCACTTAGTCAAAACATTGTCGGCAGAAAAATCCTTTTTAAGGGTATCAGCCTGGGTTTTCGCATCAGGCGCTTGTGCAATGGCTGATAAAGCTCCACCGGCTGCTATCAACAAGAAAAATATTTTTTTCATCTATTAGCTTTTAAATGTTGAAGGAATTAATTTTTAATAAATTTAGCGGTAGCAATTTTCACACCGTCGCGGGAACAGTCAACGAGGTAACACCCGGCCGGCAGGGATGCAATATTGATCCTTGCCTTATGGTTTACTGCTGTTACCGTACTCACTTTTTGTCCCAGCATATTGATTACTTCAACCTGGATATCGCCCGCAATCTTTGTATTAATATCCACATTTATATTGTCGTTAGCCGGGTTAGGATATACCTTAATACCTGCAACGTCAGCGTTTATATCTGTTACACCGTTAGGCGCGTTGTAATAGGTTTTCTGCATACAGCCATTGAGCTTAGTCATGACCCAATAATATTTATGCGCGAAGTCAGGATTGGTATTGGAATAATTCTGGTAGGTTTCCCCGGAAAGCAGTGTTGAATCAAGCGTACTTGCGTTGTCATAACCCCACTGGTAACTTTCTTCATTAGTCTGGAGACAAATAAACTGCCCATCGTAGTATATTACCTGGGGATTGTCTGACACTGCTGAACTAACAGTTACCGCGTAAGTATTAGCTGTGATGCAGCTTACAGCCGGTAAGTTGGAATTAAGCGTAATCACAGCGGTACCGGGATTATTAAAGCTTACAATAGCATATTGCCCTGTGTTACCCGTAGCCCATAGTGTAGCGTTTTCAGCGCTCCAGCTATAATTAACTGTTGCACTATCAGAAGCGCCGAAATTCTGGTACAAGGTATTTGAACAAAGATTATGGCCAGGACCGATGACGATAGAAGGTACAGGTGGTTTAGCTTTAACCGTTACGGTTACTTTGTCAGTATGATTATTCGTACAACCGTTAATGCCGAGCCTGTAAAGATAAACAACGTTTATGGGCAACAATGTGCTGTTTACCATGGTATCATGGATGGCTCCGTTACCGGATGCTGTGGCCGGTGTAATATTTGGCACTAAATTCCGTTGCCATGCAAAAGCAGCGCCTGGCGTAAAGCTTCCGGGAGTATAACTGAACGGCGCGCCGCTACAAACACTACCCGTAGTGGCTGACGACAGAAGCGGCGTGGGGTTCACGGCTACGGTATCTCTCTGTGTATTACTG
>JBIOGX010000043.1:0-11435 GCA_044448445.1 Chitinophagales bacterium | reverse complement strand
GCATTAATTTCCCTTTATGTCAGAAAGGGTTATAAAATGTATCGTACCTTCTTTTCTTCGTTCGTTCCTCATGTGTACGAAACCACCAGAATATTCTGCATCTGGCTGGCCTTTAATATACGTTATTACAGTTGTCGGGTCACCTTTTGTAGGTTCTACTACTTTTGAACTTTCAATCACTATTTTTCCACATGTTGCTTCCGAAATGCTACAATTAAATGTGACTGTGCCGTCAGAACCAACTGTTGTAGGACCAGTTTTATCGCCTATAGCAGTAATTATTATTTTATTCGCAAAGCAGTGACTCGTAAAAAGTGCAAACATAGCTGCAACTAAAGATAATTTTTTCATGACTTTTTAAATTTATTGTTTATCTCCTACTCTATTTTTAAGGTTTTCGGAATCCCCTTTCTTTTTTTGACGATAAAAAGTAACGGCTACAATGCATTATTCAAAGCGCCGCCCATAGTAGCAAGCGGCTGAATGCAACAACCCTATAAGGTGGAAAAGATATAAATGCCAATTAATTGGACCGTATATAATTCTTGGCTTACTTTTGCAAATTGATAAGGTATTGCAGAGGGTAAGCATTTCCACTCAAGCCGGTAAATGCAAACTCGGTTTGGCTTTCAGCCATTTCGCAATTAATGGCGCCATTGAGTTGGGTGGTTCTTGTAGGCTCTCGTACAGCCATATACCACCCGCTCTTGGTGCTGCCAGAACATTGCACCCGCTTTTCAAAAAATAAATTTTAATAAAAGTATAAAGGCATATATAGTGTTCCTAATTTTTTGGCCTTATTTTTGTTACCATTAGTAACATTTTGTTCATTCATTATTTTTTCTCGTTTTTTATTGACTCCGGGTTAATTATGTAGTACAAATATGGCAGCAATTCTTCTAATGGTATTTGCAAGTATGTACCAATCTTTATGAGCGTATCAATTTTTAAACAGTAATACCTGCCGTTCTCTATTTGGCTGATAACTGAATGGCTTAAGCCAACAGCCCTGGCCACTGTTGTTATTTTTTCTGCATGAAGATGCCTTGTAGCGGCTATTTTTTCTCCAATAACACAGAGATATTCTTCAAGATTTTTTTCTTTTGACATGGGTTTTATTGTTGATGGGTGAAAACAATTGCTATAACAAACCTAAACAACAAAAACAATATAGCATACGTCTAAAAAGCTCCAATCTTTAGTCTTTTTAGACATGTAGCTTTTTTTTCTCCAGCCTTGCCTTTTGCTTTTCGTCTTTTGACTTAAAACCGTATCTTGCAGCGCAAATTGAAAATCATGAGCAATTTAATACTTAGTGCATTTTACGACAATGTAAATAAAACTGTTGGCCCTACGCTTATGTGGGTGTTTTTCCTGCTGATGGTCATTGAGATGATCTATGTAATGGCAAAATACCTGGATTCACACGATGCAAAATAAAACTTTGCCTGAACCATCGCTAAATATTGCTGATATCCGTAAGGATTACAGGCTCGCAGCGCTTGATGAAAATACTGTAGGGCATGACCCTATAACATTTTTCCAAAAATGGTTTGCTGAGGCTGAAGCTGCACAGATCACCGACATAAATGCAATGACCCTTGCCACGGCTGACAGCCATGGCTCACCACACGCACGTATCGTCTTGCTTAAGGGGCTTGATACAGAAAGTTTCATCTTCTTCACTAATTATGACAGCGCCAAAGGACAGGAAATAAACAGGAACCCGCAGGTAGCCCTTGTTTTTTTCTGGAAAGAGCTGGAACGGCAGGTGCGTATAGAAGGTTATATAGAAAAGGTACGGCCTGATGAAAGTGATATCTATTTCCATTCCAGGCCGGCAGCAAGCCGTATTGGCGCATGGGCGTCACCCCAAAGCAGGAAGATAGCCGACCGCAACATCCTTGACCTGAACTACGCCAAATACGAAGCCGAATTTTCCGATATAAGCATACCTCGTCCCCCGCACTGGGGTGGTTACCGCGTGATGCCCAGCCATGTAGAATTCTGGCAGGGACGCGCCAGCCGCATGCACGACCGTATTTTATTTACCCGGAATGAATCAGGCAACTGGGACAGGAGCCGCCTTGCACCGTGATATACTGCTACAATCAAACGCCATGACGCCACAGGACATCAACAACAATTTTCAGAAAACCATTACTATTTGGAAAAACTTAGTTGATAATTATACTGATACTGAATTTGCAACAAAACCTGATGAAAACGATTGGTCTATAGGCCAGGTATGCCGGCATCTTATCAATAACTGCAATAATTTTGCCTTTAGCAATATCGAAAAGTGTATTTCCGGCTCAGAAAATGTACAGGAACAAAAAACTGAAATGGGCGAAAAGGCATTAGCAGCTAATGAATTACCAGATATACAGATTAAAGTGCCGCCTTCCCTCCAACGTACACCCATACAGCCTGAAAGCAAACAAGTTGTAAAGAATGATTTTAAATTATTAGAAGATCGCTTTAGGAACGTCGCTAACGAGGTAAGCAAAAGCGCCAATAACGGAAAAACAAAACACCCTCTATTAGGATTTTTAAATGGCCGCGAATGGCTGCAATTAGTTGACATACATTTCAGGCACCACCTGAGGCAAAAAGAAAGAATTGATATTTTCCTGAAAAAGTAAGCAGAAATAGCTTTCGCTAAATTACTACACCTTATTCATTTTCACATTTCCATTGAGCCATTGAGTTATTTCGTAATTGAGCCATTATTCCTCTTCCACCTTATCGCGTAACTGATGAACACGTTAAGATCAAAGTTTGTATTCTTGTCACCTTTGCCATAACCTGCAATATAGAGCGGCGAAAGATCTCTGAACGACCTTCCATTCATAATAAACTTGCCCCGCATGGTCCAGCCGGCACAAAGGCCTTTTATTAGTTCTACACGCATACCCCCAACTAATTCGAGCCAATATGCAGGAAAGCTTTTGCCCGGTGTAGTACCCGGGGTGTTACCCCAGAGGCTATCGGTGATAATATAAGAGGCGCTACTTCTCTTAACATCCGCAAAACCTGCCCGCAGGCCAAAGAACATCATATCCCAGTCGCGCGGGTTATCTCTTGTCAATATTTCTTTATTAAAACCTAATCTGAAAAAATTATTGGTGGTAGTGTATTTGAGGTCGGTATAGTCAACGGTTGATCCGCCCCAGCCGCCTTCGCCTAAGGCGTAAAATTCATTGCGCAGGTAATAATCGGCTTCAAATTCATACCCAAAGCGGTCAGTAACATAATTGTTCATTACCGGGTGTACAAGATCAGCGCCAAAGCACAACTGGTGGCTGGCAGTTTCCTTTTTCTTCACTTTATGGTCGCTTGTTGTGTCTGTAGCGGTAGTATCTGCCTGTGCATACACAGGCAATGCCCCCGGCACGAACAATGCGCTAAAAGTCAGGATGTATATATACCTGCAGATGCTTTGTGTTGACATTATTGGTTACGCTGGCGTTTATTATATGTACTGAGTCTATCATTTTAGTGGTAGTGTGTACCGAATCAAGATTATAAAAGTACGCAAAACCACAGGCATTAGATATGAACTGTAGTTTACGCTGATAAAAGAAAGTAAGCGTGTCAAAATTATGGTTGAGTATGGATGTATCTGTTGATATTCCCCATTTACAGGAGTCAGCGTCAGAAGACAGGGAAAGAGTGAAGTTAGCGCTTTGAGAGCTGTAAATAAAATCCTTTTCAACAGAACCGGTAAATGCTGCAAACCTGGCTGCAGGCAATGCGGTATCAATAAATACGGTAGCGGTATCTGATGGTTTATGGATACAATGTATATTGAGGCTCGCAATTTTTGGAGTGAGGCAGGGCTGCCGTTGCTGGGTGCATGCAGTCCAAACTATGCCACATAATGCGATCAAAATAAGTAAGTCATTGTTCCTCAGGTATTTGTTTCTTTTAATCATTAAGCGTGGTCAGTATTTTATCTATCTCCGCTATTACATTATCGAGTTGTTGGCGCATATTCTCTTGCTCCTCATCGTCAATTACCGCTTTCCCAAGATGTACGCTTACCATGCCCTGCTCTAAGGATGCAAGCTTTTTATTCAGCTTTTCTTCCTCCTTGATCTGTTTAGCAATGGTCTCTTTGAGGCGTTTGTTTTCCGACTCTAAAGCTGCAAATTTTCTGAGCAGCGTATCCAGTTTATTATTGAGTGTGTCGAGTGCCTGCATTATTCACGTATTTGCGCGCTAAGTTTGTTTTTATATACATCCATCAACTGTTTCATCCGTTGCTCTATCTCAGCGTCTGTCAAAGTACGGTCTTGTAACTGAAATGTATAACTTAGGGCGTAAGATTTTTTTCCTGCACCCAATTTTTCACTTTCAAATACATCGAATAATCCATAAGACTGCAAAGCGTCTAATTTCAATTGCTCGGTCGTTTCCTGCACCTGTTTGTAAGAAACACTGTTGTCAGTCACGATAGCTATATCGCGCTGCACGGCAGGGAATTTAGGCACTTCCCTGTAGCTTATCTTGTTACCGGCAACCGCTTTCACCCATATATCCCAATGAATTTCCGCGAAGTAAACTTCCTGTTTAATATCAAAAACAGAAAGCCTTGATGGCGGGACTTGCTTAGCGCTGCATAACTCCTGGTTTTTCCATTTCCAAATGATTTCATCATTATCGTAAGCCAATGCCACATTCTTTATGCCGCTATAGCTCAATATATTATTCAGTAAGCCCTTCAGGTAAAAAATATTCGCACGATGTGGTTTCTGATCCCAGTGTATATCCCTTACATTTCCGGTAATCCATAATCCTAAGCGCGATTCCTGTATATATTTGTTCCCGTGCTGCGTATATACATTGCCATATTCAAACAGGCCCAGGTCATGGCTTTTACGGTTGCAATTGTATTGTATCACCTCAAGGCCGCCTTCTAATAATGAAGGGCGCATTACATCAAGCTCACTGCTCAGGCTGTTGATCATACGTACCAGGTCTGTGCGTTCGGGATAATATTTACTGTTCACAATAGAGTTAGTGACGATCTCCTGCATGCCCATGCCGCAAAGCAGTTCAGCGATGCGTTCACGTACTTCACGGTCGTTTGGCAATGCTTTGGTAAGCGTAATGTTCAGCCTGTCGGATATTGGTATGTTGTCCAAGCCATCAATGCGCAATATCTCTTCTACTATATCAGCGGGCTGTAAAACATCTGTTTTATTCGATGGAACTTTTAGAGTAAGCGCTTCATTTGTTTCATGCTCTATCTCAAAGCCAGATGCAATGAGTATTTCTTTTATCGCTTTTGATGTGTATGCCTTACCACTTAGTTTCTGTATATAATTGTAAGACACAGTTACCGTTACAGACTGCAATGGTTGCGGATATTCATCTGTTATAGCCGATGTAATTGAGCCCCCTGCTATATCCATGATCATTGCCGCAGCACGTTTTAATGCAGGCACTACATTATTTATGTCCACTCCTTTTTCAAAATGAGTTGCAGCATCTGTACGTAATCCATGATGTAAAGAAGTGCGGCGGATATGTTTCGGGTCGAAATAAGCGCTCTCAATAAATACATTGGTAGTAGCCGCTGTAATGCCGCTGCCAAGGCCGCCAAACACTCCGCCAATAGCCAGCGGGCCTTGTGCATCACAAATCATGAGGTCATCTGTTTTCAGCTTTCTTTCTTTTTCATCAAGGGCGGTAAAGACGCTGCCCTCCGGCATAAAGCGCACATTGATCTCGCTGCCTTTTATTTTATCCGCATCAAAAGCGTGTAGTGGCTGACCGTATTCATGGAGTACGTAGTTAGTGATGTCAACAATATTATTGATGCTGCGTAAGCCAATGGTCTGCAACCTTTGCTGCAGCCATTCCGGCGATGACCCGATTTCCACATTGCCCAGGCTAATGCCTGCATAGCGTGGGCAAGTCTCCTGAGCCTGTATCCGCACTTTTATTTTTGATGTATTTTCTACAACAGGTAAATGAATTTCAGGAAGAGCAGCAATAAATCTTTCACCATTATGATGTGTGAGATAAGCGCATACATCGCGCGCTACGCCTATGTGGCTGTTAGCGTCAGAGCGGTTTGGTGTAAGGCCGATATGTATCGCGAAATCTGTTTTTGGTAGATTAAAATATTCTTTTACAGGCGTGCCTGCAACAGCATCAGCAGGCAATACTAACAGGCCTTCATGGCTTTTTCCAAGGCCTATTTCATCTTCTGCGCAGAGCATTCCGGCGCTTTCTTCACCGCGTATTTTAGCCTTTTTTATGAGAAATGGCGTGCCTTCTGTAGGATGTACTGTAGTACCAACAGGGGCTACCACTACCTTCTGGCCTGCTGCCACATTGGGCGCACCGCACACTATATGCAGTGGTTCCGGCACTCCGATACTGACTGTTGTAACGCTTAATTTATCGGCATTCGGATGCTTTTCACAGGTCAAAACCTCACCGATAACAAGCCCTTCAAGGCCTCCGGGAATACTTTCAACAGGCTCAATTGCTTCTACCTCAAGCCCTATAGAAGTAAGAATTTTACTTAATTCGTTGACTGGCAAGGGTTCCGGCAGGTATTCCAGCAGCCATTGGTACGAAATGATCATTTTAAAAACTAAATTTCAGCAAAGATAACCCTTGATAATAGCAAAAAGTAAGTTCTGAAAAAAACCGTTAACAAAACCATTTATACACATTATAATGTGCATTACCTGTTAATAGCCGGAGGATAGTATAAATATTTTGTGGAAATACAATACATTTTCGGAACTTTATGTGAATAAGTAGTGTATATGATGTGGGTTAAGGGCTTATAATTTTTAAATCAAAAAACTTTTGCGGTTCTGTTTTTCGCGATTACATTCGTTTCCCCCCAAAGGTTTTTAACCTTCACTTAATACAGGCTTAATAGAAAGGGAATACAAAAAAGTTGGTAAAAAGGGCCAAAATATTAGTGAATTATGGACTTCCGGGGCTGAAAATAACAATTACACCTCACTATATTAGATATTAGATTATAATGGCAGTTAACATTAAAAAAGACTTTAGCGGTACCAGAAACCGCAAACCGGACATCGCAACACTCGTTTATGGCAAAGTACCCCCACAGGCACCCGAACTTGAAGAAGCAGTACTTGGCGCCTCGATGCTGGAAAAAGACACTTTCGCGCAGGTTTTAGAGATCATCCAGAGCGAAGAATGTTTTTATGTGGATGCGCACCAGAAAATTTATGCGGCCATGCGGCGCCTTTTTGACAAGGGTACACCGGTTGACTTACTTACCATTACCGAGGAACTGAGAAAGTCCAATGAACTGGAACTGATCGGCGGGCCATACTACCTCACCCGTCTGACGATGAGCGTATTATCCAGCGCGCATGTGGAAGCTCATGCCCGCATAGTCATGGAAAAATTCATTCAGCGGGAACTGATACGCATAAGCGGCTCAGTGATCAGTGATGCATACGAAGACAGCACTGACGTATTTGACCTGCTGGACAAGGCAGAATCAGGGCTTTACGAGATCACAGACAAACACCTGCGTAAGAACTTCAGGAGCCTGCAGGATGTGCTAATGAAGACCATGAATGAAATTGATGAGAACAGGAAAAAGACAGATGATATAACAGGCGTACCCTCCGGCTTTGCAGGCCTGGACCGCATTATAGCAGGGTGGCAAAAAACCGACCTCATCGTATTGGCTGCACGTCCTTCAGTGGGTAAAACGGCTTTCGCGCTGAACCTCGCCATGAATGCATCTATGAACGCCGGGAAGCAATACCCGGTAGCTGTTTTCTCACTTGAAATGGGCGCAGGACAGATCGTGAAAAGGATGCTGAGCGCGGTGAGCGAAGTGAGTATGGAAAGCATTACCCGTGGTAAAATGGCCGAGCATGAGTTTGTACAAATGTCGCAGCGCATGACTAAACTGGCACAGGCCAGAATATTTCTTGATGACCAGGCGGCGCTGAACATATTTGAGCTACGCGCAAAAGCCCGCAGGCTGAAACAGAAGCACGATATACAACTCATCATCATTGACTACCTGCAACTCATGCAGGCAAATGTGGACAAGAGTGGCAACCGTGAGCAGGAAATAAGCAAAATTTCCCGCGACCTGAAAGCCCTCGCAAAAGAACTGGAAGTGCCTATTATAGCCCTTTCGCAGTTAAACCGTTCGGTAGAGACGAGGAAGGAATCAAAGGTGCCGCAGTTGAGCGATCTCCGTGAGTCCGGCGCCATAGAGCAGGATGCTGACCTCGTTATGTTTTTATACCGCCCTGAGTATCATGGTATCAATAACGATTCAATGGGTGAGACCATAGAAGGAGAAACCCACATATACATAGCCAAGCACCGTAACGGCAGTACCGGCATGGAAAAGTTACGTTTCATAAAAGAATACCAGAAATTCGTCGATCTGGAAGATAACCGGTTTAATTCTTTTGGCGGCGGCAATAATGGCGGCGGGCCAAAAGACGATCCTGCAGCAGGCATACGCAGAGACCCAAGTGAGTTTGGCGGTTCTAAAATGTTCATTCCCGGTGGCTTCCAGACACGCCCGTCAAAGCTCAATGATACCAACTGGGATGATGAGGATATGGGTGGTGGCAACTCGTTTAAAAAAGGCCCGGCGCAGGATGAGGATGTGCCGTTTTAAAGTACTTCTAAAAAGTATCCTAACGGAGGTTAAATCAAAATTAAGGCACAGGACAAACGCATTAAAATATATCATAGTGTGTATGCCCTGTGAGGAAGGGGTTCTCAATTATTTTTTGTAGGTTTGTATTTAAGTTCAATTTATTCTTTAACAATTGGCTTGCAAAACAATAACTGTGGGGATGAAAACAACGATAGTTGGTGTTTGTTATAATATAGGTCAGTTTAAATAGTAAAGTTTTTTTAGTTTTTACTTTTAATTTTTGACTTAACGAAGTTATTGTGCGCTTGCTCTATATAAACATATTTAGATGGGATGTGGCAGTTGCGGAACGGGCGCCAATGGCAAACCCGGCGGTTGCAAAGGTAATGGTGGGTGTAGTACAGGCGGATGTAACCGGCTTAACGTATATGATTGGCTAAACAGCCTTCCGCTGCATGATGCAGCAAAACCTTACCCGGTAGTAGAAGTGTCTTTCAATAAAGGCAGCCGGAAGGATTTTTTCAAAAACAATACACACCACATATTGGGAAAAGGCGATTGGTTCGCCGTGGAAGGGGTCAGTGGCTTTGACGTGGGACAGGTGAGCCTTACCGGTGAACTGGTGAAACTCCAATTAAAAAAGTATGGCGTCAGGGAGCTTGAAGTGTCTAAACGTATATTGCATCCGGCTACTGACGAAGAACTCCAGCAATCAGTTAAGCAAAAAGAACGTGAAGCGGAAGTGTTGGTACGCTCGCGTGCCATAGCCCGCAGCCTGAACCTGGAAATGAAACTTTGCGAAGTAGAGATACAGGCCGATGGCAGAAAAGGCACCTTTTTTTATACTGCTGATCAGCGTGTAGATTTCCGTGAACTGATAAGGGTATATGCCACCGACTTCAAGATGAAGGTGGAAATGAAGCAGATAGGCGCACGGCAGGAAAGCGGTAAAGTAGGGGGAATAGGATCATGCGGACGTGAATTGTGCTGTAGTACCTGGCTTACAGATTTTAAATCGGTGAATACAACTGCTGCACGTTACCAGAATTTATCCATAAACCAGACGAAACTTTCCGGCCAATGCGGGCGGCTGAAGTGCTGCCTGAATTATGAACTGGATACCTATATGGATGCATTGTCTGTTTTCCCTGACCAGGCCGATCACCTGGAAACCATAAAAGGGGTGGCACACCTGCAGAAAAGGGACATTTTCAAAAACCTGATGTGGTACAGTTATTCAGACAATAACAAACAATACCCGCTGAGCATAGAAAGAGTGAAAGAGATACAGAAACAGAATAAGCTGGGCCAGAAAGCTGAAGAACTGCAGCCTGTGGAACTGGAAACAAGAGAGAGTAAGTCAGGGAAAACCGCGGATATGGCCTATATTAATGATGTAGGCCTGATAACCCTGAAAGCGCTGGAAAAGAATAAAAAGAAGAAACACGGGGGAAATAAGGGACAGCAGGGAGGAGGAAATAATGGGCAGCAGGCAGGGGCAGTTGGCAGACCACAGGGCAATAAACCTCAGCAGCAGGGTGGAAATAAGGGGCAGCAGGCAGGCGGCAGCCAGCAGGGTAACAGGCCACAGGGAGGAAACAAGGGGCAGCCAGCAGGAGCAGGCGGCAGCCAGGGCAATAAACCTCAGCAGCAGGGTGGAAATAAGGGGCAGCAGGCAGGCGGCAACCAGCAGGGTAACAGACCACAGCAGGCAACCCGTGGCAATAAGCCGCAGGGAGAACAAGGCGCGCAGCAACCCAGGCAGGACAGGGGACCAAGACCAAACAGGCCGAACCGGAACAGGGGCGGTGGTGACAGAAAGGAGCAGCTACCAGGGGGCAGCAAACCAACGGGGGATGCAGGTGGTAATTAGCAAGTATAAGACAAACTATTTTTTTAAGATAGCCCCGGCCTTCTGGTCGGGGTTTTGGATAATACTTCAGCCAAAATATAGGTATTGCCTGAATCCCATGTATAAGTAGGGTCTGCTGAAAAAAGTGAGATTTCTTATCCAGCTTGAATTTGAGCGAAATATTTATGTTTTAAGTGCACGGAATATGAAGCATAACCCTCAATCCGCCGCGGCGGAGCACCTCATTTTTTGTTCAACCCATTCGGGGTTTTTACCAACAACCATCACTTAATCAGCAGACCCTAATTAGCGTACTCGCTCAGGAATTTAATGCGCATCATTTTCAGATGCTCTATGCTTACGTCCCTGTCTTTAAACTCATCGTAGGCGCTTTCCATGTTATCGTCATGGCTGTTGCGGAAGTAGTCGAAAATATCCTCCTGTTCATTGTCATCCAGTTCCTGCTCCAATATGTAATCGAGATTGAGGCGTGTGCCGCTTGCTACAATGGTTTCCATCTCTACGAGCAGGTCAGGCAGGGATAGCCCTTTATTTTTTGCAATGGTTTCGAGCGGTATCTTTTTATCAATGTTCTGGATGATAAATACCTTCATGCCGCTTTTGTTCACCACGCTCTTCATTACAAAGTCGTCAGGCTTATCAATTTCGTTTTCCTCTACGTATTTTGCAATAAGGTCAACAAACTTTTTACCATAACGGATAGCCTTACCCTTGCTTACGCCTTGTATCTTTTCCAGTTCTTCGAGCGTAGTGGGGTAGTTGGTGGCCATATCCTCAAGTGAGTTTTCGAGGAATATTACGAAAGGCGGGAGGTTCTTTTCTTTGGCTGTTTGCCTGCGCAGGTCTTTGAGCATTTCAAAAAGTGCGGGATCTGTTGTGGCAGGGCCACTGCTTGCTGAGGTATCCTCATCATCAACGGCG
>JBIOGX010000042.1:0-11632 GCA_044448445.1 Chitinophagales bacterium | reverse complement strand
AGTTTGGACTGTAATAATACTTTATCAGGAAGTATATTGGTATATTGGCTTACGAGTGTAGGCGAAAGATGGCGATTAAGCGCGTATTCTACTACTTCTTCATCTTTATCCTTGCATAGCAGTACACCTATACTTGGATTTTCATGCGGCTTCTTTACATCCCGGTCCAGGGCTTCAAGGTAAAAACCTATTTGCCCCAGATGTCCGGGTTTGAACTGAGTCGTTTTTAAATCAAAAGCAACGATGCATTGCAATCCTCTGTGAAAAAACACAAGGTCAATAAAGAAATCGGTATTGCCCACCTGCACCCTGTATTCTTCACCCATGAACAGGAAATCTTTCCCCAGTTCCAGGATGAATTTTTTCATATTTATTATAATTGCTTTTTGCAGGTTTTTTTCGGTGTACTGTTCAGGTAAATCTAAAAAATCAAGCACGTATGTATCTTTAAATACATTTTCAACAGGTTGAGGAAAAACTCTCAGCACTGCTGAGAGTTTTTGATTGCCAATGGCTATTTGCTCAAAAGTAGCCGCATTTATCTGTCTTTCAAGCTCACGGGAAGTGTATTTCTCTTTTATACATAAATGCAAATAAAATTCTCTTTCCTCTGCTGTTTTTGCCCTGCTTAATATGATCAGGTTATTAGTCCATCCTAATTCTCTCACCAATGGTGAGAGTTTTGGAAAATCCTTATATGTCTCATAAAACTGCTTCATGCGCCAAAGGTTTTTATCAGAAAAACCCGTTACGCCCGGCTCATTGGATTGTATATAATCAGCCAGTTGTTGCACGGTAGCCTTCCCCCAACCCTCGATTTCAGTACGTTGGCTAATATATTCACCAATACTCCAATACAGGTTGATCAGTTGGGTGTTTGCAGCTTTATAAGTATCAGTGCGGGCTTGCCTGATAAGTGATATTATTTCCGTAAACTGCCGTTCTGGTTTCATTCTTTAAATAAATAGGTTGCTTTTGCTATACCAAACAAACAAGCTAAATATAGCCGCATAAAAGTCATTTGGCAATAAAAATAGAATTAAAAAACGGAATGTAAACCCGAAAATAACGATAGGCTTTAACAGAAACAAAAAACAATAAATTCTAAACTACTGTTTATAAGCTACTTCCTTTATATCAGCCTCAACAATCTTTGCTATAATACTAGCTGTCCCTGGTCAATACATCAATCCAATTAATAACTGTAAATATTACAAAGTAAAATTTTTTTTGGTCATGTATTTTGTATTTCAATCCCATGGCGTTAAAATAGTAATTATTTTCTGAAATTCGGTTTTTATTCGCAAGCGGGACGCTTGTAGTTTATAGGACGAAGCGGACTTTAGGGTTGGGATTAAGTGGTACCTTAAAGGTCAGGTTGATAATCGTTCCTTTATCTTTTCTTGAATCTATATACAGCTTACCATTCAGCCTGCCTGCCCGTATATTCATATTATTGATGCCATTGCCTTTTTTTATGGAATGTACGTCAAAACCCACTCCATCGTCTTTCAGTACCATTTGCAATACGTCCCTGTTTTTCAGGTGCACTTCAAGCGATACGTTCTTTGCTTTTGAATATTTGAGACAGTTGTTAAGCGCTTCTTTGAATATCATGATAAGGTTGCGGCTCATATCCATAGCCAGGCGATGGTTACGCCATTTTTCATCAGTCCCGGAAAATGTAAAATTTATATCCGTATCCCGAAACAACTCACCCCCGAAGTCGCGGATATGGTGCAATATCCCATATAGGTTATCGTTAGATGGATTCAGCAACCAGAGCATATCGCCGGCTTCACTATACAACTGCGCTGTATTATCTTCTATCTGCCGCGGTATTCCCGCATCAGGGGTTAGCGTGGCCTTGTTTTTCAGTACGCTTGCCAGCATATTGATCCTGGTTAGCTTATTGCCGATCTCATCATGAAAATCTTCTGCGGTGCGCATCCTTATTTTGCACTGATCTTCTGCGCGGAGCTTTTCGAGCCGCCGCAATCTCCGCTGTTTTCTGCTGCTCACTATATACTGCAGTAGTATGCCGGATAAAATACATGCAATAAGTACTGCATAGCGGAACCAGTTTGCATTTTGAAAAGGCGCAATGATCTCGAAAGCATACGCCAATTCAGGGCTTTTTTGCCCTTCTGCCCCCTTACATTGTACATGGAATACATACTTTCCGGGAGGTAATGCGGAATAAGAGACAGAATTAGTCGCAGACCAGTCAGACCACTGGGCGTCAAGGCCTTCCATGCGATAACGGTATAGCGCTTGTTGTACACCGCTAAGCATTATTGCCTGGAAGGTAAATGAGATGTTGTTCTTTTTATAGGGTAACCGTAAGTTATAAGGCACACCATACCAGTTGTCTGTGCTGTCATAATAGCTACGCGCTATTGTATTTTCACCAGCCAGCTTTACAGACCGGAGCGTTATGCTTGCAGGTGATGAAGATACCACTGTGGTATGCGGCTGGTAGTGTAGCGCGCCATTTGTAGTGCCAAACCATATACTCCCGTCAGGAAGTTTCAGAACGGAGTTGATGTTGCTCTCCATGCCGGTTATTCCCTGCTCTTTTCCGTAAAAGGTGATCTGAGGTTCATCCTGTTCGTTCATTCTTATCTTATGAATACCAAACCCGGTGCCTACCCATATATTGCCGTCATTATCTGCGATGATGTTGTATATACAATCAGATCTGAGGCCGTTGGATTTATTGATAACAAGCGCTTTCCCGGTCTCCATATTGTAACGGATTACGCCATTGTCACTGCTGCCCGTCCACAGGTACTTACCGGAGAGAATGAAGCATTGTACATGCACGGAGGAACTGTCAAGTATGGTATTTGTTTTAAATTTTGAAGTATCTCCTGCATTATATTGGAGCAAGCCATTCTCCGTAGCTATTAATACT
The DNA here is from genome assembly GCA_044448445.1 of Chitinophagales bacterium. Lineage (GTDB taxonomy): Bacteria > Bacteroidota > Bacteroidia > Chitinophagales > Chitinophagaceae > Nemorincola. The sequence goes on along the minus strand of JBIOGX010000042.1, from coordinate 8,715 downwards.
TTATTGTCGCCTATGGAAAGGAATGAATATACCGGCGACTTATCGGTCATAACAGTTTTAAAACTATCATGCTCAAGTACCATCGCTCCATTGGCAAACCCTATCCATAAACGATGCCCGGGGTCTTCATACAGGGAGTTGATCTGGTTTGAAGGGAAGTTCCGGTCCGGCGCGGTATATTGTCTGAATATATCATTCTCATAAGACCATAATCCCCTGCTGTGTGTGCCTATCCATAGTTTTGAGTTGTGTGTATAGCATAAACAGGTAATAGCGGGTACCGGATTTGTAGGGAATGAAAGGGTGCTTACTTTCCCGTCCTTAAAAATATACAGGCCTGCATCATAAGTGCCCAGGAACAGTGAATCCTTGTAGTTGCAGGCTATTGACATAATCTGTGCGCCTGGCAATCCTGTACTTTCATCAAGCCCTGAGAACAATGTGCCTGAAAACCTGAATATACCTTGTCCGTCTGATGCCATCCAGACATTGCCTGCTGCGTCTGTCAGCATATCCGGGAAAGCATTATCGCTGAGGCTATTATGCTTGTTATAGTACTGAACTGTATTATCAGAAACTTTTACCACGCCATTGGTAGTACCAAACCATAGCGAGCCTGTTTTATCCTGTGTGACAGACAAGGCCTCTGACAGAAATGGGATGGGCATTTCGTTGATCGTGTATGGTACCAGGCTGCCATGGTCTATTTTATACAGCCCTATGCTGGTCGTTATCCATATCATACCATCCCGGTCCCTGAATATAGTACGTATGCCAGGGGGCATTTGGTCTGATGGAACTGTAAACTTTAGCGTGTCCACTTTGTTACTATACAGGTGATAAATTACTCCTTCTTTCGCTATCCATAACCCTTCTTTTTCTGCCAGCATGGAAGACACAAACCCGGTCGGACCGGGAGTTACAAAGTATTTTATCTTACCCTTTGTCACGAAGTAAACCGCTCCCTGCACCCGCCACCAAATGGTATCATTCACTGTTTGTATTTGCTGCGTATTATTGATGGCCGGCGGCGACTGTTGCGGTTTTGGGTAATGGACAAATTTCTTTCCGTTGAATTGTGATAGCCCCGACTGCCCGCCTATCCATATATTTCCCTGCGTATCAACGGCCACTGCCCATACCACATTATTCAGCAGCCCGTTTCGTACTGTATAATTTGTGAAGGCCATACCATCGTAGCGCGATAGCCCGCCTAAGGTACCGATCCACAGGTTCCCGGCTTTGTCCTGCGCCAGGCAAGTAGCCTGCGACTGTAGCAGCCCGTCATCCACGCTCAGGTTATGGAATGGATAGCGTTGTGACCGTGCAGTAACAGTTATGAACAGGCATACCGAAAGGATAATCATACATCTCATGCAGTAAAGTATTGTCCGTTTATGGCCGCTACATTTCATAATTCTTTTGTGAAATTAATCCATATACCGGTTCTGTGGTATTTTAATACTTCACTTTCTGTTAGGATTTTGAAAACCACCAGCGGCAAATGACAACTATTTGCTACACTGCCCGCCCCCGGAATTGTTTGTATGATCCGTTTAGGGGTCTGTTAAAACAAAAGTGGCTACCCCGAAAGTTCGGAATAGCCTCTTTTTAGTAAAATTGTCAGCTTAAGATTTTGGAGCGGGAGCTTCTTGCTTTGTTGCCTGTTTGTTAGTGTTTGATTCTTTATTGTCTTTGTCTTTAGCGCAATCTTTATTGTCTTTGCAATGTTTCTTGTCTTTGCAGCAAGCGGACTTATCATTGCATTTTGGACCTTTTTTGCAGCATTTTCCGTCTGCGAATGCGGCGCCACTTGATAACATTACAGCGGCTACTAATAATAACGTGATTTTTTTCATTGTTTGCGATTTAGAAATCAAAGATAAGAAGAAAATTATTACAACTTGTTAAAATACAATACAAAAAATGTTAATGTTCCGGGTTTATGAGTTAGTTGAATAGTGTGCGAGTACCGTTACCCCACCCTTAACGTCATCGCCTATTGCTATATTTACCTTTACACTAAGTGGTAAGAATAAGTCAACCCGTGACCCAAAACGGATGAAACCAAACTCCTCATTTTGTTTCACAATATCGTCTTCCTGCACATAAAATTTGATACGGCGCGCCATAGCCCCGGCTATTTGCCGCAACAATATATCGCCCTTATCATTACCTATCACTATCGTGGTACGCTCATTCTCTGTTGATGATTTAGGATGCCAGGCTACCAGGTATTTACCTGAATGATATTTCATGTATTTGATAACGCCGCTCACCGGGTTGCGGTTCACATGCACATTTATCGGCGACATGAATATGGATATCTGCAGGCAGTTGTGCATAAAGTATTCCGGCTCGTAGGTTTCTTCTATTACTACCACCTTACCATCGGCAGGCGCTATTATTTTATCCTCTCCGTGTACGAAATTTCTTGATGGCAGCCGGAAGAAAGCAACCACCCAAAACCATACTAAGAAAAGTAGAAAAGTAATAAGGGCAGCCAGCCAGAATAATTGGACATGCAAAAAATGGTAAGTTGCCCATGCCAGTCCTATCCAAAGTATGGTGGCTATGATGATGTATCTGTATCCTTCGCGGTGAATTTTCATTGGTGATTAATTAGAATGTAAAGGTAGTTTTAAAAATGAATAGAGAATAAGCATATTGGCAAAATTGTTTAACCGCTGAGACGAAGAGACGCAAAGAAATACAGGCATTTAACAATAATAGAAAACCATAGCGTCTTAACGGCTTTGCGGTAAAATGCGCTTACCTCATAAAATAATTGATATACACAAATGCAAATGGCACCGCGATAAGCAGGGAGTCAAACCTGTCGAGAGCACCACCATGGCCGGGCATAAGTGTACCGGAATCTTTAAGATCGGCCATGCGTTTCAGTTTGGATTCCAAAAGGTCGCCAAAGGAACCTGCTACTGTTACGCAAAGCGCCAGCGGTACCCAGTCTATGAGCCTATATGTTCTGGAGAAATAGCCGTAAAGACATGCGCCTATTATAGTGAGTACTGCCCCGCCAATGGTACCTTCCCATGTTTTTTTTGGGGAGATGGAAGAAAATGGCGTTTTGCCTATGAATGATCCCACGAGGTAGGCCATAGTATCATTGCACCATATCATCAGTATCAATGCTAACGGCAAAACCATATCCTGCATCCTCATTTCCATAAGAAAGACCATAGGCAGGGTTATATAGAACAGCCCGCCAAAAGATTGAAGTGATGCTAAGAACGAATCTTTCTTAGATAGTGTGCTGACCAGAAGTACTAATGCGGGGAGAACCGGTAACAGTCCGCCCACAGCCCAGACAATATGGTCAATTTGTTTATCTGATTTCAAGGCAAATAGAAATACAAGCAGGAATCCCGTTACCTGGATCACTACCTGCAGCCACATTGGTTGGTGGGTTTCTTTATCAATATGCCGTATTATCCTGAAATAATCTCTTAAACATAAAGCCTGTATCAGCCAAACCAATCCAAGGAAAGTCCACTCATTCCATAGTAGCCCGGTAAGCATAATAGCCACAAAGACTATTGCGCTGCCGAGCCGTTTAAAAAATGTGGATAAGTTGAGTGGCATTTTTTTTGGAATTGGGAATTTGTTATTTGGAATTTGGTTCTTATTGTTTGTTTTTCGGAACCTGCCTACCGGCAGGCAGGTTTGGTTTTATTATTTTGCGAATCTCATTCTCCTTCACCCTCTCCCTCGGAGAGGGACGGGGAAAGGTCCTTAAAGTCTTCCGCCCAATCTTTTGGCAATGGTGTTTTATTTTTTAGCAGCAGGTAAAACGATATACCAAATACTATTACCCCTGCTGCCACAAGATAATACGGTATATCGGTATTATCCAAGTACTTCTTTATTGCTGCGTTGTTATTACCGGTATATGAAAGTATGATCTGCGAACCATTAAAAAATAAATGCGCCAATATACTGCACCACAGTGACCCTGTAAGGTTGTAGATAACCGCAAGCAGTATGCCTGCTAAAAATATGGAAATGAACCCATAGACAGATGAATGTACAAATGCAAATACCACTGCCGTAAACAGAACAGGAAATACCATATTGACACTTTTCTTTTTCGCGAAGCGCATCAGCACGCCCCTGAAGAACATTTCTTCTCCCAGGGCCGGGATAATAGCGAGGATAACGAATACTTTAATAAAACCTGCAAAAGAAGGTATATTTAAAAAAGCGGCCATCATTTCCTCATTTGCTTGCTGGCTGGCTTTTACCGAGGGGCCAAAGTTTATATGACTGATAAGGCCGCCAATCATTTCCAGTACCGGCATTGCGCCAAGCATCACCAATATGGCCAATACAGGTTGTATCCATTTACCGGGTTTTCTCAGACCTAAGTACTCCCCAGATTGGGGGTGTGTTAAGTATGCAAAAAGAAAAGCCGGCAGTAAAAAGATACATAAATTAGAGACTCCTTCTACTATCAGTGTAGTACTTACGATAGCTGCCGGGCTATTTGGCCCGATCTTTCCCAGTTGCGAGGGCATAATACCGGCCAGTTTGGGTAACAGGCTGGCAATAATTACCCCGGCACTTGACAAAAACGTAAAGGCCATCAGCAGGAACAGCAATAATTGTAATCCCCAGGGATATGTGCGGAAATACTTCATTTCGTCTTAATTTGGATGTCTGTCAAGGAAAATAAACACGCTGAAATTTATTAAAAACCAGGGCAGATTTCCGGTCAAAAGCAAACCCCGGGAACATAATGTTACCGGGGGTTTGCTATTTTTATGAGGTCGAAAGCGGATTCGAACCGCTGTAGCAGCTTTTGCAGAGCTGAGCCTAGCCACTCGGCCATCCGACCTGCCCGGGTGCAAATGTAGTAAAAAATCGTTTCTTTACAATGCAATACAAACCATAAACAACGGGTATTAATTAATGGCATGTATCGCGAAGACCTGAACGCATAAACTTAGCTACTTTACCTACTTTTGTATCCATGTATCCTGATTTTCAATACTTACTTCAATCCATCTTCGGAGAGCCGATGCCTGAGTGGCTCGGCCTTTTCAAGACTTTTGGTTTTTTGGTAGCCTTATCATTCATCGGCGCGGCATGGGCTACATCGGAGGAATTAAAAAGGAAAGAAAAACAGGGGTTGTTACAGGCTGAAATAATCACCGTGGTAACCGGGAAACCGGTAAGCCCGGCAGAACTGGCCATTTCAGCTATTATTGGCTTCATTATCGGTTTTAAGATAGGCGGTGTTTTCGGCCATTTTACGACAGTTTCCCCCGACCCTTTGGGTTACCTGCTATCTTTCAACGGCAGTTTTGCAGCAGGTATCATAGGCGCCATAGTGATCGGGGGCGGCAAGTATTATGAGCAGAAAAAAGAGCAGTTGCCCGAACCGAAAACAACACAGGTGGCGTTGTATCCACACCACCTGATAACTGAGATCGTAGTGGTTGCAGCGGTTGGCGGACTTGCCGGCGCCAAGCTATTCAACGCCTTCGAGACCTGGGATGATTTTATAAAGAACCCCATACACAATCTTACTTCCTCGAGCGGCCTGACTTTCTTAGGCGGCCTTATTATGGCTACATTATGCTTCTACTTTTACTCACGCAGGCACAAAATACCTTTTAAACATTTATGCGACGCTGCCGCGCCGGGTATCATGCTCGCTTACGGCATTGGCCGCCTGGGCTGCCAGCTTTCCGGCGATGGCGACTGGGGCATCTATAACACCGCTTACCTCTCTGACCCGGAGGGTACGCTCAGGGCAGCAACCACAACTGATACCCAACATTCCTTACAAATGATCGGCGGCGCCCCATATACCTTTTTTCCGGCACCTGCCGGCCTGCCGCAGTGGTTGTTCGGTATGAACTACCCACACAATGTGGGAAATAAGGGTACGCACATACAAGGCTGTGTGGGCGAATACTGCAATGTACTACCCGTAAGCGTTTTCCCTACGCCCATATATGAAGCCATTGCGTGTATCATTTTATTCTTCGTGCTGTGGGCTGTGCGCAAGCGGTTCACACGCAGTTTACAAATGTTTGGCGCTTACCTCATCATGGTGGGTGTAGAGCGTTTCTTTGTGGAGCTGATACGGGTGAATTACAAGTACGACTGGGGTTTCATTCATCCTACACAGGCGGAAATCCTTTCTGTTGTATTGGTGCTGTTGGGCCTTGGACTCTTGCTCTTTTACAAAGACAGAAAGGCTAATCAGTTAAAAGGTTAATTGGTTAAAAAGTTAATCAGCTAACGTCTTTTTTTCCGCCGGTTTCACCGGCGGCTATTCACATTCAAGTCCTTCGGACTTCCTTAACTTGATAACATTGCTCATTTGGGGTTTAAATACAAAAACCAATTAACTAATTGACCTTTTAACCCATTAACCAATCAACGAGGCAAAGCCGCCAGCTTAAATACTTCACCCATAGTATAGCTATGGATGCCTATCACATGCCTGAAGGTAGCATTGATCATTGCCTGCGCTACTTCCCTGCCCTGTATGGGTTTGAGCCTGCCCAAGCCCGGTATAGCGCCTATTGCCGACATAATGCCTATGCCTATCTTCTCCCCTGTTCTTACTTCTTTTCGTTCACCTGCCAGCATACCCGGCCTGATGATATGTATGGTTTCAAAAGGCAGCTTTTTAATATCACGTTCCAGTTCTCCTTTTATGCGGGAGTAAAATATTTTTGAGTCAGGGCCTGCTCCGGCTGATGAGATCAGCACGTATTCCTTCACCTCATTTGCCGCAGCCATTTTCGCTACCTCATATTGATAGGTATAATCCACTTTGTATTGTGCGTCTTTACTGCCTGCAGCACGGAGTGTAGTACCCATAGCAGAATACAGCACATCGCCTGTTACCTGCTTTTTCCAGCATAGCGGGTCATCAAAATTTACGATGTGCTCCTCCAACTTATCATTGTGTAATCCTGTGCTTCTTCTTACCAGGATATTCACTTTTTCAAAGCGGGTATCCTGCAGCAATAATTGCATTAATTGCTCTCCTACTAACCCGGTAGCGCCTATAACGATTGCAGTCTTCATAAGATAATAAATCAGACATTTAATTTACACTCAATGTTCCTTATTTCGGCTAAAGCCATATTTTTTATTTCTATTTCCCCCCGAACTAAAGTTCGGGGCTATTGATTTGTATAAAATTGAATAGTGTATTGTTATTGTCTAATTTAGTATAAAGTTGTCGCTGAAAATTCATGCCAGCAGGTGGAAGGTTAATAGGTTAAATGGTTAATTAACTCAAGTTGCTATTGGTTAAAGGTTTTCACGCTAAGATCGCAAACCTGCCTGCCCTGCCTACCGGCAGGCAGGCGGTAGGCAAGTTAACCTTTTAACAAATTAACTAATCAGGGTAAATAAACTTCGTTTTCCCGTAAGCCATTATTGGCATCTGGGTAATAAGTGAGTAAACAAACTTTATCATTCTCCCCATTATTATCCACATAGGTATATTGATAGGTTGCCAGCCTGTGGGTATTTATCGTCTCCTCTTCATTTTTACTTAAAAATTTTCCGGGTTGTTCTCCGGTGACAGCCAGTTGGTATGCCTCAAAGCTATCGTATATATTTACTACCACCTGCTCATCGCCACAGGTATTAATGACGTCTGTTATAATATCCTTACACAAAGATTTATAATTGTCTGCCTGGCTGTCAATATTTTTCACCACAACATTATATGTAGGATAAGTATCACTACCATCAACATATTCCTCGTCCTCATGCAACTCATACCCTATGAGGCCGATAGCATTATCAGAATTGGGTATGGTTTTGTAGAGTGTTTTGCAGGGCAAGTGAGTAATCTCTTTTTTTTGTGCTGCCTTATTGTTCTGGGATTTAATAAACCCTCCAAATACAATGAGGCCAAAAAACAGGAATACCAGTATCCAGGTGATCTTTCTTTTGCGGCGTTCGGAGATGCTCATGTTTCGTGATGGTTAATTTGTTAAAGGGTAACCTGCCTATCGCCTGCCTGTAACCTGCCTATCGCCTGCCTGCCGGTAGGCAGGGCAGGCAGGTTAGTTAAAAAGGAGTAATAAGAAATAAAATTATACAAATTGTGGTATAATGGGTAAAGGGTGGTGAAAAATTGGTGTTAAAAATTTTAATATCACATTCGGCTGGAAAAACTTCGTGTGATAATTAGGCTATTCAAATCTTGTGAAATGCTTGTCCATAGCCTATATTACGTTTTTGACGATTATCTCATTTTATCACATCCTTACCACAACATTCTTTCTATTTGCACAGTTTTTTGCCAATTTTTTTCTCAGCTACTTTTATTGATAATCAATTATTTATGAGAGAAGAATTGCGCACTTATGCAGTTTGTTTGAATCACGGATTAATCGAATTAAAGGATTTCACAGATAAATATCCCATTGTCGCAAAATAAAAAGCAGATGGGATATTTTTGATGGGTGAAAATGGCTGAAATAATTTGTGGTGGCTATTATTAATATTTTATAAAATATCTAAAATGTCTCAAAAATATCCCAAAAACCTCTCAAAAATATCCCATTTATATCCCTGCATCGTCCTGAAATAGATTTACACCTTGGTTAGATAATCCTGATTTTTGTTTACTGCCATTTTGTTAGTCCTGACTTTTGTTTACAGTTCTTTCCGGTAGTCCTGATTTATAGTTACACTCCAAATTTATGTACATTT
>JBIOGX010000041.1:0-11676 GCA_044448445.1 Chitinophagales bacterium | reverse complement strand
GCCTTGTTTATATAAATAACTGGACAGATTCTGGAGGGCATGGGTATGAACAGTTCACAATCCATAGCCCATAACAACAAAAAAAATCCCCTCTGAATAATTCAAAGGGGATTCACTTTCACTTTTAGTTTTTATGAAGACTATTTACCTAGTTACTCGCCCTTTCTCCAACAGATTTTTGCCTGGATTTTTCTTCCCTGATCACCTCTTTCGCTTTGTTGCCATATTGGGCGTCAATCTTTTCATAAGTTTGTTTGCCCCTGGCCAGGTCATCACTGAGTACCGGGATACGTCCTAACTGCAGGTTAGTGGGGCGACATTCCTGGCCGCAAACGGCGCCATAGGCTTCGGTTATGTATTCACGGAGCTTTTTCTCATCGGCAAAAATAGATTTATGCTTTGTAGCGAGCAGGGTACTCCTCAACTCTTCAAGTTTATCATTATATTCTTTAAGCTGCTTTTTCTGTTGTGGCTTTTTTACCGAGTCCATATTTTCCTTTACCAGTTTCTGATCCGCATTTATTTTTTCAACAAGGGCGTACAGTTCTTCATGCAGCTTGCAGAGTTTCATGGCCGCATCAAATTGTTCCTTCCTGTCTGCCTCGGTAAAAAGTTTATTGCTGTTATCATGTACCATCTGTAGCTGGTTGGTATATTCCTTATCTCCTATCTTCAGCTTCACTGTATAAGTGCCTGGCAATACCATAGGAGCAATAAATCCGCCATAATCCATTTTAGTACTGCCTGTAGCTGTTTTAGGGGGCGTCCATCTTTGGTTCCAGGTTACTTTATTCACACCTTTGCGCTTCGTGCCGGGTATGGATTGCACCAGCTTGCCGGTCCCGTCATAAATTTCCACTTTCACATCTTTGGTAGCCCGGTCTTTTAAGTAATATTCAATGGGTTGTATATCTTCCGGGTTACCGCCATACCACCCACCGCTTACCGGTGATCCGCCACCGCCATACTTGCCCATGGTAATAGGGCAAGGCTTATTGGGAAATAAGTAAACCTCTTTTTCAACAATTTCTTTTGAGAGTTCCCTGATGGGTGAAATATCATTGATCACCATAATGCCCCTGCCATGTGTGGCGATCACCAGGTCGTTGGTTTGTGGTTGTACCTGTATATCGCGTACCATGCAATAGTCAGGTATGTGATTTTTCATTCTGAACCAGGTCTCACCTCCGTCTATCGTGGCGAATAATCCTCTTTCAGTACCCAGGAAAAGCAGGTTTTTATTGATAAGGTCTTCCTTTATTTTATGGGCATAACCTGTAAACTCGCTGCCGGTTATCATCTTCCATGTTTTACCTGCATCAGTTGATTTGGCAAGATAAGTTTTCATATCACCATACATGTGGTTGTCGAAAGTGACATAGACTGTATTCCTGTCAAAACGTGACGGCTCAATACTGCTCACCCATGTTTGTGAAGGTATGCCTGCCGCCGCATAGCCCGCTGCAAGATTGGCCCATGTTTTACCGCCATCAGTGGTTAATTGCAAATTGCCATCGTCAGTACCTGCCCATATCATGTTTTCATCGAGCGGGGATTCTGCGACAGTGAAAATGGTGCAATGGTTTTCAGCGGAAGTATTATCCTCGCTTAAGCCCCCGGAATTTTCCTGTTCCTGTTTCTTCTTGTCATTAGTGGTAAGGTCACCGGATATTCTCTGCCAGGTTCGGCCCTGGTCGGTTGTTTTGTAGAGGTATTGCGCTGCAGTGTATAAATTGTGATGATTGGCCTGCCCGGTGACTATAGGAGTATTCCAGTTCCAGCGTAGCTTTTCTTCATCCTTGCCGGCCTGTGGCGTAACATCAATTGACTTAAAGGTGGTCAGGTCTATACGCCCCATATTGCCGCCTTGCGACTCGGCATAAGCGATGTTATTATCGGTTAGGTCAGGCTGTACCCAAAAACCATCACCTCCATACATATCCAGCCAGTTGGAATTATTGACGCCACCCGGCGCTGCTGACGGCGCCATCCAGCTACCGTTATCCTGCAATCCCCCATACATACGGTAGGGAGTGTTATTGTCGCAGGCCACATGGTAAAACTGCCCTACAGGTAAACTATACACAAACATCCATGTAGCGCCACGGTCCAGGCTATAGTAAACGCCACCATCCGTACCGAGATACATTTGATTCGTATAATTTGGATTTATCCAAAGTGCATGATGATCGCTATGCACCCAGCCTCCATCATAAGAGGCGTCAGAAAATGAATAGCCTCCGTCATCGGAATAAGAAAAACCAAAACCCGGCCGGTAAACCCTTTTCGGGTCTTTAGGATCAATCACCAGGCAGCTAAAATAGAATGGCCTTGATACTACATTGAGCGTTGCGCTTTGTGATTTCCATGTTTCACCCCCGTCGTCTGAAATATAAAGCCCTGTTTCTTTTGCTTCAACAATAGCTATCATATTCCGCGGTGCGCCGGGGGCCAGTGTAAGCGCTATGCGCCCGAATGGTTTTGCAGGAAGCCCTTTTGATAACTCTCTCCATGTTTTGCCGCCATCAGCGCTTTTCCACATACCGCTTCCTTTGCCGCCTGAATTGAATGCATAAGGAAATCGCCTGAACTCCCATACGGTCGCATACAGGGTGTTGGGATCGTTGGGGTCAACAGCAATATCAGCGCAGCCGGTTTTTTCATTTATGAAGAATATCTTATTCCATGTAGTCCCGCCATCGGTTGACTTATATACGCCACGGTGCTTACTGTCGCACCAAAGCGGGCCGGGCGCCGCTACATAAATAGTGTTGGCGTTTTTAGGGTCAATAATTATTTTGGCAATATGCTCTGTACTGTCTAAACCTATTTTTACCCAGTTGTCGCCTGCGTCTGTGGTTTTGTATAAGCCATCACCAATGGAAACTGTATTGCGCATATTACTTTCACCTGCGCCTACATAAACAACAGAGGGGTTAGACTGGTCAACAGCAATAGCACCTATGCTCATACAATATTTATCAAAGACCGGTTTGAAGGATGCTCCGGCATTTGTGCTTTTCCATACACCGCCGCCGGCAGTACCCACATACAGTGTTTTGCTGTCTGCATCAACGCCTTGTATGGCAGTGATCCTGCCGCTCATAGTGCCGGGTCCCAGCCAGCGCGCTTCCATAGCGCCAAAAGTGTAAGAATTGACTTTGGTTTGTGCATTGGCGATGCTAACAGACAGCAAGGCAGATAATAAGAGGGCATATCTTTTCATCTAAAATATTTTAGCGTATTAATAGCTACTGAAAACTATCAGTGGCATGAACCAAACAGGTGAAAATACCTTTTACTTTTTAATTTCCGGTTTGAAGATGCTTTCATCAACCGGCTTGTTGATCTCCACTGTCTTTATTTCCATACGTCCCATTCCCCCACCTTCTATGGACATGGGATAAACAATGCCTTCAGGGATCTTTTGAAAATTACCAAAGTTCTGGGTCTGCTCTTCTTCCTTACCGTTTGATTTTGTTTTTTCCACGGAGCGGATATGGTAGTAATTAGAAGCATCTATGTACATAGTTTCTTCTTTCCCATTAGGATAAGCAACTTTTATTTTATGACATTCTGTTCCTTCCATATCATCTTTGCCAAGATAGGTTACTTTATTCCCTTTGGCCTGGTAGTCAATCAACGGGCCTTGTATATCCAGTTGATCCTGTGATTCTTTAACATCATCTGCTGTCATGGCTTCAGGTTTTGTCTGGCCCTGGATAGGAAAATAAGCCCATCCTTCCTTAGTTGTTAGTATGGTATAATTGGACATCCCGTTTATTGAAAATTCCATTCTCCACCCTTTCCCGTTTACAGTAATAAAGGAAATAGGAAGTTCTGCGCCCCCGGCATTGATACTGCCGGTCATTTTAATGGAAGTTATCTTTTTCCAGTTATCTGCTCCGCCTATGGCAGTAATATGTTTCTGGATAATCTCATCGGCAGTCTGTGCTTTGGCTATCATACTGCCGGCAAATAATATTGATGCGGTTACGATTGAAAAACGGATATTTCTCACTGGAGATGGTTTTTATTTGTGATGAAAAAAAATAGTAACTGCAAGATAATATAAAAATGTAAACTATGCGTAGAGCCAAAAAAAATCCCCTCTGAACAATTCAAAGGGGATTCACTTTTAGTTTTAACTAACGACTTATGACTTACAACTCACGACTTACGACTTCTAAGCCGTTACCGCCAAAGCCTCAGCCATTGTCTTTCCTATATTAGCCGGGCTGTCCACTACATGGATACCACATTCACGCATGATCTTCATTTTAGCTGCGGCAGTATCATCAGCGCCGCCTATTATAGCGCCTGCATGTCCCATGCGGCGCCCTGCGGGAGCGGTCTGACCGGCTATGAAACCTACCACCGGTTTTTTCATATTGTTTTTAAGCCAGTTAGCTGCTTCGGCTTCCATATTGCCGCCTATTTCACCTATCATAACAATACCTTCTGTTTCAGGGTCGTTCATCAGCAGTTCTACCGCTTCCTTGGTCGTTGTGCCAATGATGGGGTCTCCGCCAATGCCTATTGCTGTAGAGATGCCCAGCCCTGCTTTTACCACCTGGTCTGCGGCTTCATAAGTGAGGGTGCCTGATTTAGAAACAATACCAATACGCCCCGGTTTGAAAACGAAGCCCGGCATGATGCCCACTTTTGCTTCGCCTGCAGTTATTACGCCCGGGCAGTTAGGGCCTACCAGCCTGCAATTCCTGCCCTTTATATATTCACGCGCTTTTACCATGTCCTGCACCGGTATGCCTTCGGTGATGCAGATGATTACTTTAATACCCGCATCGGCAGCTTCCATAATTGCATCAGCCGCAAATGCCGGCGGAACGAAGATGATGGATACGTCAGCGCCGGTACCTATTACTGCGTCTTTTACGGTATTGAATACCGGGCGGTCAAGGTGTTGTGTGCCACCTTTTGCAGGAGTAACACCACCAACTACATTGGTTCCATATTCTATCATCTGGCTTGCATGGAAAGTCCCTTCCGTACCTGTAAAGCCTTGTACAATAATCTTTGATTTTTTATTTACTAAAACAGACATGATCTTAAATATTTTTTGAGAGAGTGCAAAATTAACTCAAAATGGTGCAAAAGCAAATAAGAGTTAAAATCAGATTAATAGATAACCTTCGTTTTTTATATATAATACTCCTATCATTGAGATCACCCGTTTGTTTGTTTCTTATATAAAGAAATACCTACCCGCTTTATATGATCAATTAAGCCGGGATTATCAATCTGGTTGAAAATAGAGAGGTCAAAAGTATAAGGCAGGTACAGGTCATCAAGCTGCAGGCTGATTTTATTTACAATTGAAAGATTGAGATTGTCGCCAAGCAGCGTGAGATCAATATCTGACCCGGTTTTATAATTTCCTTTAGCGCGTGAGCCATATAATATAACTTCTTCCACCTCCGGGAAACAGGGAAAGATATTCTTTATATCATGGATAATATTTTCCGCTAACCCGAATGTCATTTTTTATTAATAATGTTTTCCAGTTCAGTTCTCAATTCAATAAATCTGCCAAAATATTTAGTCAATATATTTTCGACAATTTCATCTGCGGTTTTCTCATTGTATGTATGGGAGGTTCGGTTCCTATCTTTCAGCATTTCCATCCATCTGCCGCCATCATTTATCAAACCTCTTTTGAATGCCAGTTGAATAGCGTCACGGCTTCCCTGTATTGCTGTTTCGCCCTGGCTTTCATAAAAATCTTTTATAGTGTTCCATGCCAGTTCATAAGTATATTCAAATGATTTTATCAACCCTTGTTCTTCCATTTCATTAAGGCCGGCACCTTTCTTTACAAATTTTTCTAATTGTGCAAGTACTTTCAGATAATCGGCAAACCTTTGCTGCCAGCGAATATCTTTATTTTCCATGCCGGGTATTATTTCTTTACAGGTGAAAGTTATTGATTTTTATCTGACTAATGAAATTATCAACCGCACCGGGTGTCGGACAGATTGTGCTAACTTTTAGTAGCCCCCGACCTTCTAATCGCGTTGCCATTTTCTACATTGCAAAAGACCATTTCACGAACACGAAAACCTATACTTGCAAATAAGTGACGGCTGAATTTTGAGCCAAATCTTTCATTGACATTGCATGTGTATGATACGGCTTACCTTCTTTCATTTCGGATGTATACGGATGGTATGGTTCAAGCTCAACACTTGTGAACAAAATTAAACCAAAATCATTTACCAAATCTCTAAATAGATCAATTTCCTCTGGTTGAAATATGTCTGCTGTTTTACTAAATGTAATATATACATTAGTTCGATCACCAATTTTTGAAAGTTCAGATGCAACAAATTTTAGATTATCACAGTCTTGCTTGGTGATCGTTCCGCCATCGCTCTTGCATTCCCCTATGGCAATATTCAAACCATCAATATAACTTTCTTCATAGACGCAAAAATCAGTTTCACATTTGATATTTCCCCCATCTAACTTCAACGCAGTTGAGTAGCAGAAATTTGCTCTATCGAGCACTCGCTTTAACGCCAAAAGAGTAAGCAAAACAGGGATCGCACCTTCTTGATGATTGTCTTTGGCAAACAATCCACTTTTCCTGAATTTCCAATCACTTCCATTTTTCAAATACACACTAATAATGTCATTTGCTCCGCAATATTCACACTCCCATTTGTCATCAATTTTTTTAAGTGGCAACCAATTTGGAAGATTACATTGACTGCACTTTAGCTCTAAGCCAGCCCGAAAGAAGTCTTTTTTCAACAAGAAATTAAAAACATGATCAGTCCCTAAATCTTTCACTAATCTTCCATCAATAAAGAGGCGCTTGTGTTGTTCAAATCCATGATCAAAAATTGTTTTTGTTGCTTCGCTTCGTGTTACAGATTTAAAAGGAGAGCCTTTTTCCAAAAGCATTCTAATGCCTTTCATTTTCAAAACACGGACATTTTCTATGCCGCCAATTTTTTCAATTATTTTATTTGCAATTAGCCCAGGTTGACTAATGCATGCTTCAATTCCTGCAAGCTCAAAGAACTTTTTGATTAAAATAATTTTGCTTATCGGCAATAACTTTATTGAACTGTCGGTGGTATCTATCGAAATAGTGAGCCCGTTTTTACCTCTCCGTAATTCATAAGGGTCAAATCTGATAGACCTGCTATAAAACTCATTTAACTCGGGTATATATGGTAAATCCAATGTGGAATCTGGGTAGTAGTGCTCTCCCGATGCATCAATAGTTACTCCCAATCGCTGACTGTTAAAAACGGCGTCATCTTCATTGACCAAAAATTTCTTTTTCGGAAGTTCAACGGAAACAATAAATCCTGAACCAGATTGCTCAATAAATGAGCTAACAACTTGGCGTTGTTTGAAAAAAGGCTCATGCGGCTTTATGTTTAGCCCATTCCATAAATCTTCTGATACAAATGACCATATTAAACCTTTTTTAGAAGATATTTTTGCGTTAATATCCTGAAATTCTTGATCTTCAATTTGCGAGTAATAAACAAAAGTTCGATTACTGATTGAGAGAAGTTGGACAGGGATACTATCAATAAAATCTACATGCGATTTGGCGTACTGAAATGTTCTTTCCCATGCGTCCTTTGCCAGAAAAACGATGTCATCTCCTGCAGCTCTTAAATTCCAAAATGAAAGAAGATCATAAAAGCTATCCTTTAACCCGATATATATGCCACGATGAAAAATTCTAGCTCTCTCCGAATAACTTAACTCCAATTTAGTAAAATAGATAGGACTGTAATTTTCTTGAATATCGAATTTCACAGGAGCATCCAGAGGTATTTTTTGATTTTCAGCTTGCAACCCGTCAAGAAAAAGTTGTCGATAGTTATTTTCTAATTCTTTGTCCGGAAATTTTGGAAAATACCCAAACCCTAACGATAACACAGACGCTAAGGAATCATTGTCCTCCCATTCAATTAATGAAAACGCACTTTTCCTTTCTTTATCCCAGTGCCTTATCTCTTTCTCCCATAGATAATCAATCGCATTTTTTGAGTCAAGAAAACGAAAAAATCTGCCGTTTGATCTCAAACTTTCGTAAAAAATATCATCAGTAAATGAGTCTTTCAAAAAGGGATAGTTCTTTTTAAAATCAAGGATTTCTTGCGTGTTAGAAACTGCATAAAGAATATCAACCGAGAACAATTTTACAAGTTGGTGAGCAAGGTCGTTATTCTCGACACTAATTGGTATTACTGGATTAAATATCCCGCCCCATAGGAGTGTGTTTATTCCGGCAGCAGTAACTAGGTCTTCTATAGAATTATCTCTGACAAGAAAGCCAATCCGAAGCGGTTTATATTCTAATGAAATGCTAGAAAGTGGCATGTGAATGTCTTTATTGTTATTACCTCATTAAAGAAATGCTCATGCCAAATTAAGCCTATTTAATAAAACTTCCTACTGTGCTGGATTTCAAATCCGACACCAAATGGTTTTGGATTTGTAATCACGCTATTTCCACCTTTGTTCCCGATGTTCCGAAGGGCACCAGTTGAACATAAATATAACACTATTTGATAGGAAAATGATGAAAACACCATGGCTTTAGCCGAAATGGTCACAGCATGGTTTTTATAACGCGAGTAATTTCGGCTAAAGCCTCATTATTATTTATTCATCCCCCGACCTAAAGGTCGGGGCAACTAAAGTTCATTTCTTCATTGTGCAATTTTTCCTACACCTCCCTCACCTCTCCAGCCAGCCCTGAGCAATAGCCGAAGGAGGAGAGGGCTTGGGTGAGGCTTTTTAATTCACCATCACCCAACTAAACCCGAACCGTATCATAATATCAGGTGCAGCATAAACAGGAAAGATATTGTAACCGATGTTGTTGTTGAAGTTTACGACAGGAGTGCCAGTATAAAGGATGGTATTGTGAGCGAACAGTTGCTGCAGGTTATCACCCATGACGAATGCACGGAATTTTTTGACCCGGAAATTGAGGAACACGGCCATCTCAGGAGCATTACTGATATATTGGCTGTGCTGGTAGAAAAATTTATTTAGCAATGCATCATAACCTGCGGGATAATAACTTGTATTATATCGAACCTCTATGCCGGTTACTAATTTCAGTGCACGCTTAAACAGGTTGCTTTCATAAGAGAACTGGTGCCTGCCCATGAGCGCCGGGACATTTACGGGAGCATTAACCGGCAGTTGTTGGTAAACCAATTCATTATCGAGATAGAAATTCCCTGCTTTAAAAACCTTTCTTCCCCATACCTGCAGGATGGTAAATGGTATTGTATATTGGGCAGGCGTTTCTGAATCATTGATATAGATATAGTTGTTGATCACATAGTCCCGGATGCCTCCTGATAGCCTTAATCGCGGGCTTTCAATGGTTGCGTAGAGAGCGGTAGTACTTTCATTATTGAAACCGGTAAACAGTTTGGTGTATTGGTTCTCATAATTGGTATAGCTATAGGGGGCGCTGCCAACCTGCTCCTGGAAACCCGCTAAAAAACTACCTATATTGTTTTTCAGTTGTTTACCAATCATTGCATTGAGCAGGAAGTTGCCGGCATCCTGCCCGGTGAAGAAAAATTTAGTATTGGCGCCATATTCCCATGCGTTGGGAGTCAGCGCTTCTTTTTTTATTTCACCGGCCAGGTAATTACTTACCATACTGCTCCTGTCAAGCCCTATATGGACCGTATCATGAATAATATTACCCACAGGTTGGGAAATAAACTGATCATAGCGGTTGCCGATTCCGGCACTGAAAGTTAATTGCTTTCCTTCTTTGCCAATAAAACCATTTAGTAATAGTTTATTGTCAACCCAAAACCATTTTTGCTGCACAAAAACAGAGTCTTCTCCCGGGGTATAATAACCTGAACCATTGTTAGTGAAGCTTTGATTGAATAAGGTAATATAGCGCAGGGAGTCGGGGGTAAGGTCTTTATAAGTATGCTTTTCGGTACTGATCTCCATTTTGTGTGTAATACTGAACAGGGGCTTAAGATGGTATGAGTATTGCGTGGAATCAGCATTATAAGTGGTGTCGGTATTCCCCCAGGTATAGCTGTGTTGTAATAACAAAGTAAAGTCGCGCTGCACGTTGAATACAGAAGACCTGGAAATACTGTACTGGCTGTTTTGATATGCTGCGTCAACAGTCTTTCGGTCATTATAGGAAGGATTTATCAGTTCGCTGTCATTAATAATACCGCCATTCTCGTCATGCTGTTCCTTGTTATAGGCCATAGCGGCATATAATACATAGTGCTTATCAAGGCTTTTGAAATTGGTGGAGAGGCTGGCATTATCATGATTGTTGCGTTGTATTTTATAGTAGCCCGGGGAATTGATTTTGCGGTATTGTACTGCAAAGTTCCAGTTAGGTTTTATGTTTTGTGTATGCAGGATACTTGCATATTGTTCTAATTTAGAACCAAGCTGGTAGCTGAATACAGAGTATGGCCGGTTAGTGCTGTAAAAATTAAGGCTATCCACGTCAAAACGATAAACGTCAAAAATATGATAACCTAAACCGGGGCCTATATGGTCTTCCGGGGTGAACAGCAGGTTATTTACCGGGCTGCCCAAATTGCCCATATCGCGGTACCAGGGTTGTGTAAACGGATTTCTCTGGAAGGTGTGCAGGCCGGTATCGGGAACATACCTGCGCGCTGAATTTAACTTTTCATAGCTGATCCTTGCATTTTCATCTTTCCATTTGCCGGTATTCGTTTTGCTGGTATCTTTTTTGGGCGCGTTTGTAAGGGTGTTAGGCTGGGCAAAAACTATCCTGCCGCATAACAGCAGGCATAATAACAATAAATATTTTCCTGAATGATGTCCTGAACTATATTTCAACTAAATACTTTTATTATGTAACTGCCCCAAAATGTGCCGTAAAGTTAATGGTTATACCTTGAACAACATGGGGAATCCCCTTTAGGGGTTTGGGGTATTTACTCTTTTCACTAATTCCGCCACCAATGTTGCCATTTTAGGCGCTGCTGCGTTTGCTGCTTCCAATACTTCTTCATGGGTAACAGTGACCGGCTCATCGCTGATGCCAATATCGGTGATTACACTCATGGCAAACACCCTCATGCCTGCGTGCCGGGCTACGATCACTTCGGGCACAGTGCTCATACCTACCGCATCGGCGCCTAAAAGATGGATCATTTTATATTCAGCCGGTGTTTCAAATGTAGGCCCTTGCAGGCCAAAGTATATACCTGTCCGAACACTGATACCTTTTTCTGCCGCAATTTCTTTGGCTAAGGCAATAAGTTCATGGTCGTAAGCCTGGCTCATATCGGGGAAGCGGGTCCCGAGTCGCTCATCATTGTGTCCGCGTAGCGGATGTTCGGGGTTAAAGTTAATATGATCCTTTATGATCATCAGGTCGCCAATAGTGAAGCCCGGATTGGTTCCTCCTGATGCATTGGACAGGATAAGTGTTTCTACACCCAGCGCCTTCATTACCCTTACCGGGAAAGTTACCTCTTCCATGCTGTATCCTTCGTAATAATGAAAACGCCCCGCCATAAGCATAACATCGCAACCGCCTATTTTCCCGAATATTAGCTGACCGTAATGTCCTTTTACTGTTGACACAGGAAAATTCGGAATGTCAGAATAAGGTATCTCCGTCTCTGTGTTTATCATATC
>JBIOGX010000040.1:0-11925 GCA_044448445.1 Chitinophagales bacterium | reverse complement strand
TTGTAATCATAAGGCCAGCGATATACTTCAGGAATTTCGCCTGGCCAGTTACCATGTCCGGGATTAATGGGAGTGGTCCACTCAAGAGTAGTAGCCCCCCAGGGATTCATAGTGGTCAATTTACGGCCGCGGAAAATGCTGGCAAAAAAGTTCAAAACAAATAATAACTGGGTAATGAATACAATCAAAGCAACGATGCTGATGAAGGCATTCAATCCCTGGAAGTGCTTAAATGATTCCCATGCAGAGTAATCGTAGTAGCGGCGTGGCATACCTGCAATACCTTCATAGTGCATAGGCCAGAAAATGAGGTAAGCGCCAATGAAGGTTATAAAGAAATGTATATAACCCATAGTGTTATTCAAATAACGCCCAAACATCTTAGGGAACCATTGGTAAATACCCGCAAACATGCCGAAGACTCCCGCAACACCCATTACAATATGGAAGTGGGCTACTACAAAATAGGTATCATGCAAATGAATATCAAGAGCGGAGTTACCGAGGAATATCCCTGTAAGCCCGCCTGAGATGAACAGTGATACGAAACCAAGCGCAAACAACATAGCCGGAGTGAACCGGATATTACCGCGCCAGATAGTAGTTAGCCAGTTAAATACCTTTACCGCTGAAGGCACCGCAATAAGCAGTGTAAGCAGTACAAATATAGAACCGAGGAACGGACTCATACCTGTAACGAACATGTGGTGCGCCCAAACTAAGAACGCCAGCAAGGTAATACCCACAAGGGAAATGATCATGGCGAAGTAACCAAAAATAGGCTTACGGCTGTGATTGGATAATACCTCAGAGGCTATACCCATACCCGGCAGCATAATAATGTACACCTCAGGATGGCCCAGGAACCAGAACAAGTGCTGGTAAAGGATAGCAGAACCACCAACATGCGGTAATGCTTTTCCGCCAATAAAAATTTCAGAAAGATAGAAACTGGTGCCAAAGTTGCGGTCGAATATCAGCAGTACAAGGCCTGAGAATAATACCGGAAATGAAAGTACACCCAGCACCGCTGTAAAGAACAGCGCCCATACGGTAAGCGGCATACGCGTCATGGTCATACCTTTAGTACGCATATTCAGCACAGTAGTAATATAGTTAAGGCCGCCTAAGAGTACAGATACCACGAATAGCGCCATACTCATCAGCCACAGGTCCATACCAACACCTGATCCAAGCGAGGCTTCTTTTAATGCGCTCAATGGAGGATATGTTGTCCAGCCACCGGAGGCCGGGCCTGTTTCCACAAATAAGGATACTAACATAATTATGCTGGCAAGGAAAAAGAACCAGTAAGAAAGCATATTCATGAAAGGGGAAGCCATATCACGGGCGCCTACCTGAAGCGGAATAAGCAGGTTGGCGAATGTTCCGCTAAGGCCGGCAGTAAGTACAAAGAATACCAGGATAGTGCCATGCATGGTAACGAGCGCATAATAAAACTCAGGGGATAACTTACCGCCTTTGGCCCACTCACCGAGGAATTTTTCCATGAACGGGAAAGAGGTGTCAGGGAAGCCAAGCTGGAAACGGAAAAACACCGAGAACATGGCGCCTATAATAGCCCAGATAATACCTGTGATCAGGAATTGCTTACAAATTGTTTTATGGTCCTGGCTGAAAATATATTTCCAGACAAAATGCTGTTCATGATGTTCGTGGCCATGATGATCTGTAGCTGACTCTGCGCCATGCGCTATATTAGGCCCATCAATGATAATCTCTTCGTTACTCATTTTATGCACTTTTATGGTCCCGATTCATCGGGACCGATTATTTCATCGTTACTGCTTTAACACTATCGGGTTTGGCTTGAGGCATGCCGCCTGCCGGAGGCATAGCAGCAGGCACATTGCCTTCATGATAAGGTTGCTGGATAGACAACCATGCATCATATTCAGCCTGGGTTTGCACGATTATTGTTCCACGCATAGAATAGTGGCCTTTACCACACAACTGGTCGCAGGCTATTTCATAAACAAAATCCGGGTTGTGCGTAATATTCTTCATTTCTTCGGTAGTGATGCTTGGCGTGAACCACATAGTTGTAGTGATACCGGGAACTGCGTCCATCTTCATGCGGAAATGCGGCAGGCCAACATCATGTATCACATCGCGGGAGTTAATGAGCAGTTTCACAGGCTTATTAACAACGAGGTGCAACTCTCCATTCTGGGAAATAATATCGTCCATGTTGTGGGGATCGCTCCAGTCTAACCCCAGAACATTATTAGCGTCATTTACCTTGCGGAAATCCCTTTTGCCCAACTCATTATCATTTCCGGGATAACGAACCAACCAGTTGAATTGTTTGCCTACTATTTCTACAACCGTGGCATCAGGCGGGGCGGGAGAAGTAACATTGTACCAGTTACGTAAACCAATTGCTACGAGGATGGCCATTGCAATAGCCGGGATGGTTGTCCAGATAATTTCAAGTCTGTTGCTGTGCGCAAAATAGAATGTAGAACGTTTATCTGACGCCTGGAAACGAAAACAAAACCAAAACAGTACTGCCTGAGTTACGAAAAACACAATACCTGTAACAATAATAGTTACATTGAACATGGTATCATAATTCTCACCTGTTTTACAGGCGGCAATGGGTAGCAACCTGCCTTTAAGCAATTGATGACATTCCCAAATGCCCCACATACCTAAAAAGAAAAGAATCAACAACAGAAACGCAATAGTACGGTTGGCCTGGGCATTCATTTTATCCTGTCCGCGCAACACTCCTGCGTACTCGCTTGCTTTCCCGATCTGGTAGATGACGATAAATACCAGGATTATCAATGTTATTGTTATAAATACCGACATAGTGTGTTAAAATTCAAAAGTCAAAAAACACATTTTTAATTCAAAGTCAAAAAGCACATACTAACTTAAATGCACTACTGTTTCTTTCAACAATAAGTTATTGTTAGGCACCAGCGATGATTTTGTAAGCGTGCGTGATACGCTAAATATCAGGACACCGGCAAAGCCCATGAAAATACCTGTTTCGTACCAGTTGATGTGCCAGTTCTCGCCAAGTGGGCCGGGCATAATCATCTGGAAGAAATCGAGCCAGTGGCCGAAAATTATGACCATAGCCATAAACGTAATCGTAAAGTAGTTACGCTTGCTCGGGCGTGACATCAGTATCAGTATCGGCATTACAAAGTTGATAATGATGTTGGCATAGAATATGACGCTGTAAGGCCCTTGCTGGCGCAACTTGAAGTAAACTGTTTCGTCAGGTATATTAGCATACCATATCAGCATATACTGCGAAAACCAAAGGTAGGTCCAGAAGATACTGAATATAAACATGAACTTTCCGAGGTCGTGTATATGCTCTGTCGTTACGAGTTCCAGGTTGCCCTGGTTCTTAAGATATACTACCCATAACAGGATCAGCGACATGCCGCTAACAAAGGCGCTGCCAAATGTGTACCAGCTAAACAGCGTTGAATACCAATGCGGCTGTACGCTCATGATCCACATCCAGGGAGCGGTACTCATCTGGGTCAATGCGTAAACGAAAAGGAATACTGCTGATAAGCGGAAAACTTTCCAGTAGTTCTTAGTATCGTTTTTGGGAGCGCTTTCCTGCCCGATGGACATTTCACGGAATTTGCGGCCAAAGAATGCCCAGAGGCCAAGTGTTACCAGTGTGAAACCCACAAACATACCTTTATTAAGAAAAATGGATTTCCCTTCCAGTATCTTATCACCTATAGGGTTTACCCATTGATAAATAGGGTTAATAACTTTGCCATCCACACCGTGAACATTAAAAGTAAATACAATGAGGAACATAACAACCGCAGCGATAGCGCCGAACAACCACACATTGGCGCCGATGGCTTCCGGCACACGGCGGTAAGCAACGATCCATCCGCCATGAGCCAGGGAAGCGGCAGCCTGTATAAATATGCTTACCGTGGTAATCAATGTAAAGAATACGCTGTCGTGGAGCAGTACTGCCCAAAAGCGTGATTTATCCACTAAAGTACTGTGCTGACCCATGAGCAAAAAAGCGATCCCACATACCAGTGTCAGCACGCCGACCGCCATAAGGGCGAGGCTGGTATTTCTTAAGCGTCCGGGTATCTCAAAACGATCATTCATTGTATGCAACTTTTATTAAAATACGTTTTAAAAATTACTTTATTTCTTCTTATCCTCAATTACAGCGGCGATCTTTTTAGTTGTATCAGCATTGGCCGCTGCTCCTGCAGGGGCAGCAGGCCCTTCTCCAAAAATAAAAACATCTCCGCCATTACCGGCCTGCATTTTCTTGATATAAGCGATTACCATCCAGCGCTGTTTTGTATCTAACTGGCTGGCGTAAGATCCCATCATGTTCTTACCAAATGTTACACCGGCATACATCTGGCCTGCCGGCATGTGCAGATATTTCGCGTCTTTAAAATTAGCAGGCATTGAGGCAAATTTACCGCTTGCGAAAAGCGGGCCTTGTCCGTCAAGATTAGGGCCATGGCAAATAGCGCAATAGATATTGAAAAGGCGGCCGCCTTCTTTCATCTCATCGGCATTAAAGCGTAATGCGGTAGTAAATGTTTTATAAGCTGTAGTATCGCCTTCCCTAAGATGGTCGGGCAACTGGTGTCCACGGGCGATAGTACCTGCAACAGGCAGGCGGCTTGTCATGCTATCCTTGAAGTTAGGATTGGAGGTATAAGCATCATAAGCACGCGAGTAAGTCATATCGGGTGCATAAATGTGTCCCGGGTCACGACGTATGTTGCCTGAGTCACATGACGCCAGGCTCCCGATAACCATCGGGATTATTCCCAGGCTTGCTACCACTATGCTTTTAATCTTGTTCATAATCAAATCAAAAATTTTATTTCAATCCCGATACTTTCGGGGCAAAAAAATTATCCTGCGCTCAATGCCTCGTAAGGTTCTTTTTTATCCCACCTGCCATACCACCAGCCTGACTCTGCTGTTTGTACTGATGTTTCCTTAGCGCCTGTTGCTTTAAGGAAGGCAAGCACTTCAGCCTCTGGTGTATGCTTGTTAAGCTCAATAGTCATTACAAACAGGTCATCGCTCTGGCGGGGATGAAATACGTGTTTTTTTACCCCGGGCATAATCTGGTTGAGATAGCAGAAAGTAAGCGTCATGCCTACCGCTGCAAACAGTACTGTAAGCTCAAAAACAATAGGTATCCATGCCGGAAGTGCAAAGTGTGGCTTACCGCCATAAACAATCGGCCAATCGGAAGTATATATCCATGATATAAAACCAACTGCCGTAGAAGTGCCGCACAGGCCGTAAATGAAACCGGCAATATGAAGGTCGGTGCCTTTGAGGCCCATAGCCTCATCGAGGCCATGCACTGCAAATGGTGTATAGATATCGTGTATCTTATAACCGCTGCCGCGCACTTTCTTCACCGCAGGAAATAAAACTTCCTCGTTATCGTAAGCCGCAACTGCAAATTTTTTTATAGCCATTTTATTAAAATTCTAATTCTAAAAGCAAATTCAAAATTCAAAAAACCTAACGTCTAATAGAAATATTTTATCTAATCACTATTATTACAATCCAAATTCCTAATTACCAATTCCTAATTCCTCTTTAATGATGGGGGGCTTCCAAAACATGCTCTTCATCATGATGCGTCTTCACAATATGAACAAATTCTTCTGTTGTCTGGGTATCAATCTTTTCCATTCCTCTCTTAAAGTTGTCGCCCGATGTCTTAAGTATGAACTTAATTTCATGAACCGCAACAACAGGGAAGTATTTAGCAAATAAGAAGTAACAGGTAAAGAACAATCCAAACGTACCGAGATAGAACCCTACTTCAGGCCATTGAGGGCTGTAATACGACCAACTGCCCGGCACCCAGTCGCGGTAAGTAGAGGTAACGATGATCACAAAACGCTCGAACCACATACCGATATTCACCACTATGGACATTACGAAGGTAAAGGGTATGTTACGGCGCAGCTTCTTAAACCAGAACAACTGTGGAGATACCACATTGCAGGTCATCATAGCCCAGTAGCTCCACCAGTAAGGTCCCATGATACGCCATTTGAATGCGGCCATTTCGCCCCATGACTGACTGTACCAGGACATGAACAACTCGGTAAGATAGGCAACACCAACAATGGAACCTGTAAGTACAATGATCTTATTCATTGCTTCAAGGTGGCCGATGGTAATGTATTCTTCAAGATGAAGTATTTTACGGGAAAGCACTAACAAGGTATTCACCATCGCGAAACCTGAGAATACCGCACCCGCAACGAAGTATGGGGGGAAGATGGTAGTATGCCATCCTGGGATAACAGAGGTAGCGAAGTCGAAGGATACTATGGTGTGCACGGAAAGTACAAGTGGCGTAGAAAGGCCGGCAAGTACAAGCGCAAGCGCTTCCATACGTTGCCAGTTTTTGGTAGCGCCTGTCCAGCCGAAAGAAGCAACGCCATATAACAGCTTGCGGAGCTTTGTTTTCGCCCGGTCGCGTATCAATGAAAAATCAGGGATAAGGCCGGTGTACCAAAATAACAAGGAAACCGTAAAGTAAGTAGAGATCGCGAACACGTCCCAAAGCAGCGGGGAGTCAAAGTTTGGCCAAAGTGCGCCGCGGCTGTTTGGAAGGGGTAATACCCAGAATCCATCCCATACACGGCCCATGTGCCAGATAGGAAACTGGCCCGCACACATTACCGCAAAGATAGTCATGGCCTCAGCAGCGCGGTTTACACCGGTGCGCCAGCCCTGGCGAAACAATAAAAGAATAGCGGATATAAGCGTACCTGCGTGACCAATACCGATCCACCACACGAAGTTGGTGATATCCCAACCCCAGCCAATGGTACGGTTAACGCCCCAGGTGCCTAACCCCCAATATACCGACCAGCTAACGGAAAATACCCCAAAACACAGCAGTAACACTGAAAAGATGAAGCCTACATACCACATGCGGCCCGGCTTGCGCTCAATAGGGCCCACAATATCTTCAGATATCTGGTGATAATCCTTATCGCCATTTACAAGCGGTTCCCTTACAAACGATTCGTACTTAATATGCATAGCACGTAATTATATTTTTAACCCCAAACCCGCCACGGCGGACTTCTTATTTATACAATCAGTTTCAATTCTCCTACCTTAAACCTATTAACCTCTTAACTCTTTAACCTATTAACTTTTTAACCTATTAACTTTTTAACCCCTTAACTCTTTAACCTATTAACTTTTTAACCCCTTAACTCTTTAACCTATTAACTTTTTAACCTCTTAACTCTTTAACCAATTAACCAATTAACCTAAATATGGTACTTCAGGAATTCATTCTTGTTTTCATCCAATGCATCTATTTCTTCTGTATTCCTGATCTTAGCAAGGTAGTTTACATTCGGCAGCGTATGGATATGCTCCAACACATAGAATGTACGCTCCGTTTGCTCCTGCCTGCGCAGTTTGAATATATTGCTTTCTTTGTCTTTCACATTACCAAATATTATAGCGTCCGTAGGGCAAGCCTGCTGGCAAGCGGTACGGGCTTCTCCATCCTTCATCGGGCGGTTTAATTTCTTAGCTGTCAGTTTTGCTTCCTGCAGGCGCTGTACACAGAAGGTGCATTTTTCCATTACACCACGGCTGCGCACGGTAACATCGGGGTTAAGCACCATACGGGTCAGATCGTCATTCATATCATCGCGACGGCCATCTTCATAAATGTTATCATCAAAACAATCAGCGCCGTTCCAATCCATCCAGTTAAAGCGGCGTACTTTATACGGGCAGTTATTAGCGCAATATTTCGTGCCGATACAACGGTTGTAAGCCATTTGGTTAATGCCTTCAGAGCTATGGTTGGTGGCAGATACAGGGCAAACATTCTCGCACGGAGCGTTATCGCAATGCTGGCAAAGCATAGGCTGGAACACAGTCTGGATAGTATCCGGGTCGTCTGCCATACCGCTGTAGTAACGGTCAATGCGTATCCAGTGCATTTCATGGGCTAAGAGCGCATGGGTTTTGCCTACAACGGAAATGTTGTTTTCCGCCATGCAACCTACCACGCATGCCCCGCAACCGATACAACTATTCAGGTCTATGGACATGCCCCATTTAACCCCTTCATAAGGATAGTTAGGATACAATGTTCCATTCGCACGATAGCCTTCTTCACTGTTTGAGTCAATAATTGGTTCTTTACTTTCTTTGCCTTCTTCTACCCATGGCTCATGAGTAAATTCGGCTATTTCCTGTCCACGCTCTTTAAGTAAAACCTGCGGGTCTTTGGTGAATTCTGCTAAGGTATATTCATGCATTACCGGGCGCGCTTCATAGTTGTTGTGCGTTTGAGTAAGAGCAACCTCATATTTTTCTGCGGTCTTAACTACGGTAACATTTGAATGATGCTCCATAGTAAGCCCGTTATAAACCATGAACGGGTAAGCATTCTTACCGCCCTTAGTTTCATCACTTGCGGCAGCGCGGCCTACTTTCTTATCGCGCCCGAAGCCAACAGCAACAGCCACTACATCATTATGCATACCGGGCACAACTACTATAGGCAGGTTAACGGTATATCCGTTATCTGCTTTTACAGTTACTACCCGCTTCTTTGTGTCAACTTCAGTAAATCCTGTCAGTTCCCCATCAAGCACCGTTCTGGCCATTTTAGGCGATACGCATAAGTAGTTATCCCATACAACCCTTGTGATCGGATCAGGCATTTCAAGCAGCCACGGGTTATTGCTCCATGCGCCGCCATAGCCTATAGCTATTTTCTGGTAAACAACCAACTCCACACCGGTGTGCGGCGCCTTGGCCTGCACTTTGTTAATAGCATCTGTTACATTACCTGCAAAAGTCGCTCCGCCATTGGCCATTTCGCCTGCCGGTTCAACAATGCCTTCCTGTAATGCTTTATCAAAATTTTCCTGGCTGCCTGATTTTTTCATCCAGTAGTCCTTCCAGAACTCAGCATAAGTCTGTATGGCGCCCGTCCACACCATAAGTGAATCCTGGAACGCACGTGTTTTGTGCAACGGTGCGATACCGGGTTGCATGAGGCTGAAATAATTAGGCTTCGGCTCAGCATCCCCCCAGCTTTCGAGGTAGTTATGGTCAGGAATAATGTATTTGCATTTTTGCGCGGTCTCATCCATACGCTCTGCGAAAGAAACAGTGAACGGAACTTTGGCAAGAGCCGCTGTGAATTTCTTACTGTCGTAATAATCATACACAGGGTTTACTCCGTGCATGAATACAGAACCAACCTGCCCTGCTTCCATAGCGGCAACGAGGTCGGCCATATCTTTATCTATACCTTGTTTGTAATTGCTGGTTACTGCCCAGTTTACAGTAACGCCGTTAGCCCCGATCTTGTCGTTGATGGCATTGATAACAGTCTGTATGTTCACATCATTGCTGCTGCCTACCACAAGGCCATTGCCGTTTTTCAGGTCAGCGGCAGCCTTCATCACCAACTCATTCAGATTCTTGCTTGGGAGCGATGGTTGCGCCCCGCTTACTACTGCATTATATAATGCAACAGCTACATGGCCCATTTCAGAAGGCTTGCAGGTAGCACGGTGATCTGCAGCAGCGCCTGTAATAGTATGCATCGCCTCTACCTGGTAATGCTTTGATATCTTCAGATCCTTAGCGCTTATTTTACGGCCTTTGGAATATCCTTTTGAGAATTCTACAGGGGCAATCCAGGTACCGAGAAAATCAGCGCCAATGCTAACTATTGTACGCGCTTTATCAAAATGGTAAGTAGGCAGTGTACGTTTACCGTAACAAGCTTCATTTGCCATCAGCATACCTGAATAGGAAAAAGCATCGTAAACAACATGCTTCATATTCGGGTAGGTAGTGAGAAACTGTTTGATAATATCTTTTGTGGTAGGGCTGAGTACAGATGCAGTAATCAGGTAACCGGGGTTAATGCCGATACCTTCTTTTACTATATTGTCAATAGCAGCAAAAGTTGATTCTTTACCATCAGTAAAAGGATGGCGGATACGCGCTTTGTCATATAAATTCAATACGGAAGCCTGTACCCTTGCCGATGTACCGCCTTTGGTAATGGAAGACATATCATTGCCTTCAATTTTAATAGGCCGCCCATCGCGTGTTTTAATTACAACGGCACAATAATCACCTCCGTCAGCAAAAGTTGACGCATAATAATTAGGAACGCCCGGGGTAATATCTTCCGGTTTAATCGCATAAGGAATGGCTTTACGCACCGGCATTTCGCAACTTGCCACAAGTGTTGCAGCAAGGGTGCTGAAACCTAAGAACTTCAAAAAGTCGCGGCGGGGTGTGCTGGCATCAAACATACCTTCACTTAAGTCGAACGGCAATTCTTCCTTAAACTCATTTTCCATCACTTCCCTGTTAGCGGTGATGTTATTGAGATCTTCCAGGCCCGACCAATATTGTTTTTGACTCATATTGCAAATTCAAAATTTTATTTCAATCCCGACATTTTCGGGGCAAAATTCAAAAACCTCTTTTAATAAATTCCAAAAAACAAATCCCAAAAAACAATCCCAATTCCGAATTCCAAACCCCCAATTCCTAATAGTGGCATTTCTGGCATTCAGTGCCGCCCATATCCGCTTCAGTCACACCGGTACGTTTGCCGGATTTTAGCTCATCATGATACTTCTCAAAAACGCTGTAATATTTGTTGTTGGTGAATTGTACATCTGTCTGGCGGTGGCAATTGATGCACCAGCCCATAGACAATGGGGCGAACTGGTAAACTTCGTCCATTTCCTGTATCGCGCCATGACAACGCTGGCATTGTATCTGCCCTACCTTCACATGTTGTGAGTGATTGAAATACACATGATCCGGAAGGTTATGGATTTTTACCCATTGAATAGGTATAGCAAGGATGTTTCCTTTAGCATCGCGGTTGTAATCTTTCCTGACAGGATCCCACCCGGCATACCTGTAAAGCATCTGTATCTGCTCTGTACCATTTATTACCTTGCCTTCAGCAGTTTTCAATGGATGGTCCGCCTCACCGCTATATGAATTGATCTGCTTATGGCAGTTCATACAAACATTGGAAGAAGGTATCATAGCCTGGCGGCTCTTTTCAGCGCCTGCATGGCAATAAAGACAGTTGATCTGGTTGATACCAACGTGTACTTTGTGAGAATAAAATATGGGTTGAAGCGGTTGATAGTTTTGCTGGCGGCCTTCATTCACAGCGCCATTCACCAACCAGTAACCCGCCATAATAAATATGAGAATGGCAACTATAGCTATTACCAATTTGCTTCTGTACAGGGGAATCTCTTTTTCATTAGGGATTCCTTCTTTTTCATTAGCAGCGCGGCGCAGTACCAGGTTTGCACGCCATAATATAATTACAAGTACAAGCAGGCATAAGGTAATGGCCGTATAGAGCCAGCCATTGCTTTCTGTAGCTGCTCCGCCACCTGCAGCAGGAGTAGGAGCGGCGGCAACCGGGGCTTTGTACTCATCTGCATATTTAAGTATAGCGTCAATTTCCTCATTTGATAGCTGAGGAAAGGGGGTCATAGGAATTTTGTTGAATTTAGTGTTTATAGCTATTGCTGTTTGGTCTCCGGCAGCTATAAGCGCCGCTGAATTTTTCACCCATTTATATCCCCATTCCTTATCAGGGAAGGTTTTGTCAATATTCTGCAGCGCGGGGCCGGTAGCATCCTTTAGCGGATTGTGGCAGGCTGCACAGTTCGACATGAAAAGCGCTTTCCCATCCGGCGCCGCAATAGCCGGAATATTGCATAAAAGCAAAAAGATCAAAAAGGGGAATGCTCTATGGGAGCATATTCTGAATAGTGGCTTTAATTCTGGCACAGGAATAAATTTGAAAATTAGCTTTCCTTTAAATAAAAGAGTGGTATATCCTTT
>JBIOGX010000039.1:0-11937 GCA_044448445.1 Chitinophagales bacterium | reverse complement strand
TGCTGCACGCACTCAAAAATGACAATCCGATCAATAACAAGATGATATAACAAACGTTCTTCATGATCTATTTTTATCAGCATAAAGATACTAAGCATTCTAATAATACAAAATATTATTTTAGCAAAGTTTTTGGCCTTGTATTATGTACCGGAAAGCCTGCTTTTTATTCCTCATTATATTAGCTTTCCCCGGCTTTTTATTTGCCCAAAGCAGGGAGGGACAGGTATTTGATGCAAAATCCGGGGAGGCGCTGCCATTTGCCACAATTAAGTTTGGCAATACCGGGCAGGGGGTAGTCGCAGGCCTGGGCGGCAAATTTGAAATACCGGCAGGGTACCTGTCCGTTTCCCACCTCGAAATATCGTCATTGGGATATGAGTCAAAAAAGGTGAACCTGCCTCAAAATAAGCTTGATATATACCTGCAACCGCAAAGTGGCGCTTTAAATGAAGTAGTAGTAAAGCCGCCATACAACAAAATGCGGCGCATCATTAACAACGCTATTGCCAATAAGAACAGGAATAACCCCGATAAATACGACTGGTACCGCTGCCATGTCTATTATAAAATGATTGCAGACTTCACGCTGCCGGATAGCCTATTGAATGATACCGCTAAGGATAGCAGGGAAACAAAGGATTTTATCAACAATCAGCATTTACTGATGTCTGAAACATACAGCATCCGCACCTGGCACAAACCACAGCAATTGCAGGAAGATGTAGTGGCTTCACGTTTTTCCGGTTTTAAGAAGTCTATGTTTACCAGTCTCGTCACCGATGTACTACCTTTTCATGCCTATAACAATTATATAACGCTGAATGGAAGGGACTATCACAATCCTATAAGCAGGGGCTTTGAGCAATACTATAAATTCAATCTCACTGATGAGTTGATGGAGGGGAGCGATACAGTATGGATACTGAGTTTCATGCCCAATGGGAATAATGCCAACAGTCTAAAAGGTACTGTTTATATCCATTCAGACGGTTATGCCATATCACGGATCTCGGCTATGGCCAGCGATACTATGCTGATGATGAAAGCCCGTATAGAGCAACAATACGAACGGATACCTGTTGCCGGTAATGAAGCCCGTTGGTTTCCTAAACACCTCAATTACATCATAGACTGGAAACAGAAGTCGGGCAAAACATTTGTAGGCTTTCACATGAAGGGCAACTCCCGTATAGACTCTGTAACATGGAACGAGGACAAGGATTTCCATTTTGACAAAACACATACCGTAAGGCTGTCGCCCAATGCTGATGAACTCACCGATACCACCTGGAAAACTATGCGCCCCGAACCGCTTGACAAAAAAGAGATTCGAACTTACAAAGTGATTGACAGCATCGGCGAAAAATTCCATCTTGACCGCTACATGTCTTACTTGTCAAAACTGCCGGAAGGCAAGGTACCTGTCAATATTTTCGATTTTGATCTCAAGCGTTTAGTGAATATTAATCAATACGAAAATTTCAGGCTTGGGCTTGGCGCCCAGACCAATGAGCGTCTAATAAAGTGGCTATCCGTGGGCGGCTGGGCCGGTTATGGCTTTGGTGACGCACACTGGAAATATGGCGCTTTTGCTGAGGTGTATGCAGACCCTTACAAAGAGTTTGTATTCAAGGCAGGTTATACCGATGATATCAATGATCCGGGGCGGGTGCACCTCAACCGTGATCTTGATAAGAATTACCTGAGTATGTATCTGCTGCAGCGCGTGGACAATACCAAAACATATTTTGCATCCATCAAAAAGAAATTCGGTTATCTCTCTCTTGAACTTGAAGGGCGTCAGCAGGACATCACTCCCAAATACCGATATGCCCTGCAATCGGGTAGCGATACT
This sequence comes from Chitinophagales bacterium, assembly GCA_044448445.1. GTDB lineage: Bacteria > Bacteroidota > Bacteroidia > Chitinophagales > Chitinophagaceae > Nemorincola. Next base: position 10,079 of record JBIOGX010000039.1, on the reverse strand, counting down.
TTTACAACATTCACCGCAAGGGAAGCCTCATTGAGTTTCCGATATGCGTATGCTGAGCGTACAGCGCCATTCTTTGGCCATTACAGCAGCACAGGTAGCAGGTTTCCAATATGGTATGGGAAAGTAACCACAGGGGTTCTGGAAAGCGGTACTATGCAGGTTCCTTATACACAGGCTGTAACGGCAGTAGTATGGCATAAGCACATAAATCGCATAGGCTATGAACACTTCCTGCTGGAAGGGGGAAAGTCATGGAGCAACACTACCCTGCCCCTCAGTAAGCTATTTGCAGGTAATGGCTATAAGTATGACAGCAAGGGCGCTTTACAGGAATCCATTTACACCTTTGGAGGCATGATGACCATATACCCTTATGAATACTATACCGACCAGTTCGTGAATTTTATATTCCGCCACGACTTCGACTGGAAGCTCTACAAACTTGAAGCCCCTGATGTTGAGCTTAGTTCCGCACCCAATATCTGCCTGCAATACAACATGCTTTACGGAACACTACAACACCCGGAACTGCAGAAAGACGTATCATTCGCAGTGCCTGATAATGCGTATCATGAGGCTGGTATATTGCTTAATAGCCTGGTACGCTATAGATATTTTAACCTATGCTACCTCACTCTCAACATGGGCTACTATTACCACATCATGCCCGGCACATTTGATGCAAAGCATAATGGGAGGCTGGTCTTTGGATTGGGTGTAGAGTTTTAGTAAGCTCCCTCCTGCCGCTCTCCAGACTCCGCTCTCACTTCAGCCCCAATTCCTTCTTCTGCGTATCATCAATAGATGAAGGCGCATCGAGCATTACATCACGTCCTGCATTGTTTTTTGGGAAGGCAATAAAATCACGGATGCTCTCTTGTCCGCCCAGTAAGGCGCACAGCCTGTCGAAGCCAAGCGCGATACCACCATGCGGAGGGGCGCCATATTCAAAAGCGCCCATGAGGAAACCAAATTTTTCCTGCGCTTCTTCCTTGCTCATGCCCAGTGCGGCAAACATTTTTTCCTGCAGGTCGCGGTGATAGATGCGTATAGACCCGCCGCCTATTTCAGTACCATTCAGCACCATGTCGTAAGCGTTTGCTTTTATGTCGCCATACTTGCTGAGGTCATCCATCCACCCTATATGCTCCGGCTTAGGTGAAGTGAACGGATGATGCCGTGCCATCCACCTGCCACCTTCTTCATTATATTCAAATAATGGAAAGTCAGTTACCCACAGCGGTTTATATACCTTGGGATCACGTAGCCCGAGGCGGTTGCCCATTTCTAAGCGCAACTCGCTCATGGCTTTCCTGGTGCGGGTTTCAGCCCCTGCAAGAATCAGGATAAGATCACCTGCATTGGCACCGCAAAATTCGGCTATATCCTTTAACTGAACGGCATTAAAGAATTTATCAACACTGCTTTTATAAGCGCCGTCTGTGTTACATTTTATGTTCACTACCCCACTCATCCCTATCTGAGGGCGTTTCACCCATTCTGTAAGCTCGTCTGTTTGTTTGCGGGAATATTCACTTGCGCCCGGTACACAGATCATCAATATCGTTTCCGCATCATCAAATACTTTGAAACCGGAATCGCTTATTGCCGCACAGTGCACCTCGCCGCTGACTTTCGCATTTTGAATCCTCATCTCAAATCTCGTATCCGGCTTATCATTCCCGTAGTGCCACATGGCGTCATCAAATGTCATGCGGGGGAAGGCTTCAGTTATCTCTACCCCCTTTACCTCTTTGAATACATGCTTGAACAGCCCTTCAAAAGTGTTGAGTATATCCTCCTGTTCTACAAAGCTCATCTCGCAGTCTATCTGTGTAAATTCCGGCTGCCTGTCGGCACGGAGGTCTTCATCGCGGAAGCATTTCACTATCTGGTAATAACGGTCGTACCCGCTCACCATCAGTAACTGTTTAAATGTCTGAGGGCTTTGTGGCAGGGCGTAAAATTGTCCTTCATTCATCCTTGACGGCACCACAAAATCACGCGCGCCCTCAGGTGTGCTCCTGATCAGGAAGGGGGTTTCTATATCCCAGAAGCCTTGCGTATCTAAGTAGTTACGCACGGCACGGTTCACCTTGTAGCGCAATTCTATATGCCTTTTCAGCGGTGGCCTGCGCAAGTCAAGGTAGCGGTATTTCATGCGCAGTTCATCGCCCCCGTCAGATTCTTCTTCTATAGTGAACGGTGGCGTTTTCGCGCTGTTGAGTATGGTATAGTCAGTTATTCCTATTTCCACATCGCCTGTAGGCAGTTTTGTGTTCTTATTGGTACGTTCCAGCACTTTGCCTTTCACTTGAATCACATACTCCCTGCCTAATGGCTGTCCCTCAAGACGGGTGTTCAGCGCTTCATCAAACAACAACTGCGTAATACCATAGCGATCCCGCAGGTCTATAAACGTAATACTGCCAAACTTACGAACGGTCTGCACCCATCCGACCAGGGTTACTTCATTACCAATGTGCTGCAAGCGCAACTCACCACAATTATGTGTACGATACATGTTAAAAAGTAAAAAATTAAAATTCAAAAAATCCAGGAAGTGCGAAGATACCCGATTTTGGAAAAATTATACGTACCAGATTTGCCAACTTTTAAAAAGTTGGCAAATCTAACCTATCATTCATTTATGATTTATCAGTTTTATACCGGCTAAAGCAGTCCATTATTATTCAATTTTAACACACCATGGCATGGAATTTATCCTATTTAAGCAGGTCACCAAAAAAACTAAGATCATGAAAACGACAATATTAATTTCGCTATTATGCCTGGCCTCAGTAGGCAGCTATGCACAGGATCAATCCGCTACTAATAATAATGCAAACTGCAAGAGATATCCGGGGATGCCTGCTTATGCTGCACCTGCATGGCCTAAAACCCCTTATATAGCCAAAGGGGACCCTGAATGTGCGCCATGCTATACCTACACTACCAAACACGGCCTGGCGGTAATGGAATGTCCCGGCTTATGGTTTCTGCCTGAAGGCACCACTACGCAGAATTTAAACGTAACCAGTGAGAACGTTTATATGGGCAATTACCCTAAAACCTGCAAGAGAGACCCTGATATGCCTAAAGGCGCCGTGCCTGGATGGCCAAAAAGTCCTTATGTAGCTACCCAGGATCCGCAATGTGCCCCATGCTATACTTATACCAGTAAACATGGTCTGGAAATAATGGAATGTCCCTTTTTATATTTCCTTCCTGAAAATACGGGCAAGTAATATTTGGTGTGATTTATTACTGCTTTGCATGAGTGCTCTAACGGGCGCTCATGCTTTTTTTTGTAGCTGTTGATTTAGTTGGACTCGGCCTTATCAAACCAATAAGGAAATAATAGTAAATATCGCAAACACCACGCTCGCAAAGCCATTGGTATTGGCAAAAGCCATATTCACCTTGCTGAGGTCTGATGGTTTTACAAGAAGATGCTGATATGTGAGCATGGCGATATAAAATGTGACGCCGATCCAATATATCCAGCTAAAATGGCCTATAATCCCCGCCCACATCACAAATGCAGCAGACAGTACATGCAGCAATATGGATACAAAAAGTGCATTGCGGACACCTATAGCGGCAGGTATGGAATGAAGCTGCTGGCTGCGGTCGAAAGCCTCGTCCTGGAGAGCGTAGATAATATCAAAACCGGCAACCCAGGTAATTACGGAAAAGGAAAACAATAAAGGCAGCCAGGCAAAATAGCCGGTAATTGCTAAATAAGCCCCTATCGGCGACAGGGACAGCCCAATCCCCAGTACAAGGTGGCAAAGAGCAGTAAACCGCTTGGTATAGCTGTAAAAAAGCACTACAAAGAGGGCCACGAATGACAGGTAAAAACAGGCGCTGTTGATGAACCAGGTAGTGATAACGAACAGTACAGAATTAATAATGGTAAACAGGAGCGCCTGCTGTGGTTGTATAATACCTGCCGGTATCTCGCGCAAGGAAGTACGGGGATTTATGGCGTCAAAACGGCGGTCAAGATACCTGTTGAATGACATTGCTGCACTACGCGCGAATACCATGCAGAGCAAAATCTTTACCAGCATCAGCCATTGAAAAGGATGCTCATGCCCCGGTTTTTTTATCGCTAAGAACCCAAGCACAGCGCCTATAAATGCAAATGGCAATGCAAATACCGTATGGCTGAACCTGATCAGCGATAGATAATTGCGTAGCCTGCTTAACGGTGATATTCTGATGCTGCCCATATTAGTGAACATCTGCTTCAATGCTTATAGACACCGCCTCAGGCGTAGCGTTAGAGTGTACGATAATGTTTTTCTGCTGGAAGCCTGATTTTCCGGCTGTATTGAATTCTACGGTCAGTTCACCATCAGCCCCCGGAGCTACGGCATCATCCTGTATCTTCGGCACCGTGCAACCGCAGGTTACATCGGCTTTGCAGACCATCAGCGGATTGCTGCCGGTATTTTTATAACGGAATGTATGTGATACCTTCTTACCTGCCGATACGCTCCCAAAGCTAAATTTGGTTTCGTAAAACTGCATGGTTGTCTTTGGCATCTTAGCCGCAATATCGCAACGGTTTACAGGTTGCGCGGTATTTTCAATATTCTTATCATGCCTGTCCTTGCTTCGCCACAATGTAGAAAATGAGTTCGCACTTACCCCGGTGAGTTCTATGATAGCTATGGTGAAAACAGAGAGTGTCAAAACAGTGAGCAATACAATTTTATAATTATTCTTATCCATTACTGACGCAGTATTTTTGTAAAGATAATTTTAAATGACTCAATTTCTCAATAGCTCAATTACTCAATGAATGAGAAAATAAAAAAAATAACATAAGAACGCTTGCCTGCCGACAAAAGGATTTATGTGTTAGGAACATTGAGTAATTGAGCTATTAAGCCATTGAGCCATTTTCTTCCCATATACCAGCCAGGTGCACCAGTGTTTCCACGGATTTTTCCATGTCCTGCACACTTACGTATTCCTGTTTGGAGTGTATGCCCATTTCGCCGGTAAAAAGATTAGGGCAAGGAAGTCCCATAAATGACAATCTTGACCCATCTGTACCACCACGTATGCTCATACGCTGCACAGTCATACCGGCGCGTTTATAGGCTTCTTCAGCATAGTTCATCACCTGCGGATGCTGATCAAGTATCTCCTTCATGTTGCGGTATTGCTCCTTTACTGCAAAGGAGGCAGTAACACCCGGAAATTGCTGTACGGTTTTATCCATTAGCCCCCGAAGGCGCTGCTCGTGCAGGGCCAACTGAGCGGTGTCAAAATCGCGGACGATGAACTGAACTGTTGCTTTTTCAAGCCCACCCTCTATGGATGTAGGATGAACAAATCCCTGCATGCCTTCGGTAGTTTCCGGGCACCATTCATCTTTGGGCAGCATGGCCACAAATGCGGAAGCAGCTTTAATAGCATTCACCATCTTACCTTTAGCATAGCCGGGATGGGCGCTGATGCCATTAAAAGTAACGATGGCTGCATCGGCGGAAAAGGTCTCCCCTTCCAGGTGCCCACGCTCTCCCCCATCAAGGGTATAGCCAAAGTCCGCGCCCAGTTTTTTCATATCAATGGCGGCAACTCCACGTCCCACCTCTTCATCGGGGGTGAACAGGATGCGTATTTTTCCATGTTTTATTTCAGGGTGCTGCACGAGGTAAGTTGCAAGGTCCATAATGATGGCCACGCCCGCTTTGTCGTCAGCCCCCAGCAGTGTGACCCCGGAGGCGGTGATAATATCATCGCCTATACGCTCTTTAAGATAGGGATGGTCTGTAGTATTAATGACTACGGAAGGATCGCCAGGCAATGTGATCGGTAAACCGCCGTATTTCTTATGTAAAATAGGTTTTACACCTGTTCCGCTGCAATCGGGCGCTGTGTCCACATGCGCGCAGAAGCACAGCACAGGTACATTCTTATCGCTGGTAGCGGGGATGGTGGCATATACATAACCGTGTTCATCGAGTTCAGCATCCTTAATGCCTGTTTCCAGCAGGTCTTTCACTAATATTCGACTGAGGTCTTTTTGCTTTTCAGTAGAGGGTTGTGAAAGCGATACCGGGTCGCTTTGGGTATCAACCTGCACATAGCGCATAAAGCGGCTTGCAGCGGTATGATCATAATTTAGTAAGGCCATTTATATAAATTGAACCGCAAAAATAGCTATCTTAGTTGTTGTATGAAAGGATTTGGCTTAACTAAAATGGATATATCTGAGATCGTAACGGTAACATTTACCCTTTTTGCGGTAATAGATGTGCTGGGATCTTTGCCCGTCATCATATCTATTAAGAAGAAAGTGGGTGATATCAATGCCTTCTATGCAACAATTCTATCTGGCGGGCTGATGCTGCTGTTCTTCTTTATTGGCGAGCAAATGCTGCAATTCATGGGGTTGGATATCAAGTCATTTGCCATTGCAGGCTCCATCGTTATCTTCATCCTCGGCCTGGAGATGATCCTCGGGCTGGAGTTCTTCAAACCCGACCTGGAAGCCGCAAAATCAAGCACACTCGTGCCTGTCGCCTTCCCGCTTATAGCCGGTTCCGGTACGCTTACTACGGTAATGTCCTTAAAGGCTGCTTATGAATATTATAATATCCTTATAGCTATACTTATTAACTTAGTCATTATCTATATCACGCTCCGTTCTGTAAACTTCCTCGAAAGAATACTCGGACCGGCAGGTATAGCGGTGGTACGTAAATTTTTTGGTGTCATTCTGCTGGCTATAGCCGTAAAGATATTCAGGAATAATATCGGTATAATGAAATGAGTATATTGCATGCCATATCCTAAAAGAACATACATATAAACAATGATCCGGGTATTACTTTTTTTTATGGTTTCCCTACTGTTCACTATACTGTCTTTTGGGCAGGATATATCTAATAAGGATACGTTGAAAAGTAGTCAGGAGAAATCCAATAATGACTCTTTGAAAAGCCCCAGGGAAAAATCTAATAAAGATACTTTGAAAAGTAGCCCGGAGAAACCCAATAATGACTCATTGAAAAGTAGCGCAGAAAAACCCGGGAAGCCCATTTTGAGTAATAGCTTTTCATTAGATAATAAGGATATTATTGGTAAGTGGCAGATGGAATCTACTGAAATTGCCGATGGCTATTATTATACCTATAGCTTCCTGAGAGGAAATATTTTTGTTTTTGGCAACGATGAAAATGAAGGGCTGAACCGTATCATCAGCCTGAGCGGTACTTATTATTTAAAGAAGGATACGCTGATCATTTATGTAAAAGAGGAGCATGATCTTGTTGGTGGTACTCCTCAAATGAGTGAAAAACTGGCCGGCAGCGGATGGGAAATTAAAGGAGGTAAAATCGTTACAAAAGATTTGCCTGTTATAAAACAATACTACCTGCCCATAAAACCCTGCACCGAAAAGGATGGCAAAAAATGTATTGAGATCAATTCAATGTCTTATTATAAGTTAGAGTAAAAAGTAATTGGTAATAAGGAAATGGGAATTAGTAGCTATTTTTAAAACAAACAATAAGATTTATGATGACTGATATCCTAAATGCCGCAAACCTTTATGCCGAAGGTGTAAAGCATGTACAGGAAAGAAGGAACGAATGGCTTAAAAAACATGAGGAACTGAAAGCACACCTGAAAGAAATAGCCGAATACCTCAATAATAATGCTGTATATAAACAAGGCTTTTTTGTTGACACACTTCACGCATTCAACGAAGATATAAACGGTACCTGTGCCGATATGCCATCCATTACCTTCCGTTCCGGGGACATGCCTATGCTGGTAACCTTTAAGAACAGCATGGGAGAAAGAAAGGAATATACCGAAGATGGCTTCCATATTACTTTTAACCCGCTGATAACCGGGCAGTTGATTGTGCTATTATTTCCTCATCAAAGCGAACTTAATAAAACAGAATCGGCTTATTCCACTCTTGCTGTCATTGATGATCCGGCGGAACTAGCCATGGATATTACCGACCAGATCATCAGCAAAGGTATTGAAGCCGCTTATTACACGAGTTTTACCGGCGTCGGTGAGCAGCAGCAGGAAGCAAACGAGGGTGAGCCATCACTTCCACATGCACAGAACCCAATTGGCTTTAAACGATATGAAACAACTGAGCAGGTTAAATAAACATCTTTGGTTCCTTTTCTGGGTTTTGTTTTTAGCCGCATGCAACAATGAATCGAAACCAATAGGTACTGAAACCAAAACTGACAATAGTGATGTTCTTATGCCTTCTGTAATCTCTTACGATATAGTAAACGAATACCCGCATGATCCTGCGGCTTTTACTGAGGGGTTGGAATATAAGGACGGCTTCCTGTATGAAAGTACCGGGCAGTATGGCTCATCAGACATCCGGAAGGTGGATATTAAAACAGGCAAGGTACTCTTATCTGCCAAAATGGATGCAAGGTATTTCGGAGAGGGACTGACTATACTTAACGGGAAAATATACCAGCTTACCTACAGGGAAGGCAAAGGTTTTATTTATGATCTTGCTACACTTAAAATGGAAAAGACTTTTACCTTCAATGCAAATGAAGGTTGGGGCATGACCAATAATGGCGCCTACCTGATATTTGACGACGGCAGCAACATATTTCATTTCATAGACCCTAACAGCTTTAAAGAAGTAAAGCAGCTTGCCGTGACCGATGAATATGGCCCGGTAAATGAGATCAATGAACCGGAACTGATACATGGCTTTATCTATGCCAACCAGTGGCAAACGGATTATATCCTGAAAATAGACACGGCTACAGGTCGCGTAGTGGGCAGGGCAGACCTTAGCACACTCCGGCAAAGAGCGGGAATATCGCCTCCTTCGCGCAATTCACATGGCCCTGATGTGATGAATGGTATTGCTTATGACACGGCTAATAACCGCATCTTCATCACCGGCAAAAACTGGCCTAAATTATTTGAAATACGGCTGGATAATTAAATCCACAAATTGTTGTTCAGTCATAACAAATCATTTATGGCTCATATAAATATAATACATTTACGATAACTTGTTATACACCCACAACATTCACAACGCTCTTATTCCCAATTAATATTTATACTTTCGCACCATGAAAAAAACACTCCTAATAACAGGCGGAGCAGGATTTATAGGATCTCACGTAGTACGATTATTTGTTCAGAAATATCCTGGTTATAAGATCGTAAATCTTGATGCCCTTACTTATGCAGGTAACCTGGAAAATCTTAAGGACATAGAAAACGCGCCTAACTATACTTTTGAAAAAGCAGATATAACAGACGCTGATCACATAAGCCAATTATTCACTCAATATAATTTTGACAGCGTTATCCATCTTGCCGCCGAAAGCCATGTTGACCGCTCAATAACAGACCCCAATGCGTTTATAAAAACAAATGTAATGGGCACTGCCAATTTGCTGAATGTGGCACGGGAAGCCTGGAAAGGAAATTATGAAGGAAAGCGTTTTTATCATGTATCAACCGATGAAGTGTATGGTTCATTAGGGGCAGAGGGGTTTTTTACGGAAACGACCCCTTACGACCCGCAATCCCCCTACTCTGCTTCCAAAGCCGCATCTGACCACTTTGTGCGCGCTTATGGCAATACTTATGACCTGCCTTTTGTAATCACTAATTGCTCTAACAATTACGGGCCAAATCATTTTCCTGAAAAACTGATACCGCTGTTTATCAATAATATACGCAACAACAAGCCCCTGCCTGTATATGGCGATGGTAAGTACACCCGCGATTGGTTGTATGTAGTGGATCACGCGCGCGCTATTGATATGGTATTCCATAGTGGAAGAAATGGAGAAACCTACAACATAGGCGGCTTTAATGAGTGGCAAAATATAGAACTGGTAAAACTGCTATGTAAAGAAATGGACGGGAAACTTGGCAGACAGCCTGGAACATCTGAAAAGCTAATCAATTACATAAAAGATCGTCCCGGCCACGACCGCCGTTATGCCATTGACGCCACAAAAATCAATAAAGAACTAGGTTGGTACCCGTCAGTAACATTTGAAGAAGGCCTGGGCAAAACTATAGATTGGTAC